>JAITJB010000330.1 GCA_031279155.1 Deltaproteobacteria bacterium
TTCAACGGTTTATGTCGCTCCGATTTGGCTTTCGAGATTATCTTGGACAGCTGTGAAGACAATAGTATATTAGAGGAGAAATATCATGCCTGTTCCAGCTTACCTTAGCATCACTGGCGAGCGCCAAGGCTTAATCACCCAAGGTAACTTTACCGAAGCCTCCGTTGGCAACATCTACCAAGAGGGGCACGAGGACGAGACTTTGGTTGAGGCCTTCGAGCATCAGATCGTCTTGCCACGCGATCCGCAGTCCGGTCAGCCCACTGGCCAGCGCATCCACAAACCCCTAAAGATCACTAAAGTTATCGATAAGTCATCGCCCCTCCTGTTTAGGGCCCTGACCAGCGGGGAGCGCCTGCCAGAGGTGACCTTAAAGTTTTATCGAACCTCAGCTTCGGGCACGATGGAGCATTATTTTACCATTCAGCTGGAAGACGCCATTATCGTTGACATCACTAGCTACATGCCCAACTGCCAAGATCCTTCAATGGCCCATTTTACCCACTTAGAAGACGTCTACATGACCTACCGCAAGATCATCAAGACTCACGAGGTGGCCAGCACTTCTGAAAGCGATGACTGGAGGACTCAGTCTAATGCGATTTAATTTTACTCTATTATTTCTGGCTCCCAAGGTGACTCAAAAGTTGGCTCACAAGCTGGTCCCAAGGTGACTCCGGTGATTTGGCTGTCGCGGAAATGTTACTCGCCGGAAATAGGGTAAAACTTACCAAAAAACTGGCTAATAGATTATTAAATTTAATTAAGTCTTCATGGATATGTTAATTATGGCTTTATTTAAAGATGTCTTATACGGAAAAACAGTAACAGCTGAAGAAATTATGAGAGATCCAAGGATCTTAGACGGTCGGACAGTTACGGGAGATATGGAAGAAAAACTAAGCTTAAATAATATTTCAATTAATAAAGCTACTTTAGTTAATTTTAAAGCTAAAAGATCTTATCTTAAAAATGTAACATTTAACGATTGTACATTTCTTAAGGTTGATTTTAAATACAGCGAATTAGAAGATGTTACATTTAATAAAGGTTCTATGGGATACCAAGGTGACTACGAGGATAAAGATAATCTGACTAACTTTGAGTTTTCTACTTTTAGAGGACAAATAATATTTAATAATGTTAAAATAAATATGGCATATATACAAAGCGTCGGAAGCAAAGATTCTAAATGTAAAGTTTTATTTAAAGACATGAGGGAAATAAATAATAGAGACAGGTTTTCTACCATTCATGGTTATGGCATCGATCTTAGAGTAGACAACTGCGCACGAGAAGGGGATATTTTTGGTATTTTAGATGAAAATTCTACAGTATATGCTACTAATAGTACTTTTATCGGTTCTGGGTTTACGGGTATTCTGACTAATGTTATTTATATTGAAAATTGTGAGTTACTTAATGGAGCTACTGGCGGAGCTCCGATAACGCTGGTCATAAAAGATTCGACGGTTTCTGGAGCCTTATTAGGTAAATATAGTGAAAAAGCGTATTTAATTAATAATAAGTATCCGAAAACTGAAAACGGCTTAACCAGTGTAGTCGGTCACCCGGGGGTTGAGACTTTTATTGACGGCCAGGGCGTTAAAAATGCCCGAATGAATATTCTGTCCGGCCAGGTGACCATCCGCGACCTGGAATTAGTCAACCCCAAGATTAGTAAGGTCTTTGACTATCAAGTTAAGACACTAAATCTTAAAAACGTCATCTTAAGGGGGCCGGATTTTGAAAGACTTCAATTACAATCCGGTATGTGGGAGAACGTGGAGATCTATCCGCCGGCCAGGGTTCCCGATACCGTATTTGAAAATTTAAGGGTTTTTAACGTGACCTTCCCTGAGGGCAAACCCTGGGTAGAGGCCACGGCTAATAGCCAAGTTAGACTTATTGAGAGCTCCAGCCCCTTTGATTGGCCGGAAATAACCGTGCCCAGCCCCAAGGACCTTAACCTAGAATAATATAAGTTCCGCTATTACAGGATTTTTATGACCTCACCAATCGGAGACAGTAAATTTATTCTGAACTTAAAAGGAGTTAAAGGGGTAATCCTGTTTCCGGCCTTGGGCACGCCGGCCATTTTGAAGCAAGGAGACCCTCTGACCGTAATTTTGGCTGCTGACGAGTCATCATACAAGCTTTTGGAAAAAGATGGGGTTATCAAGCCAGGCCTAAGGCTCAGGATATCTTTGGCCTTAAAGTTTTATACTCAGCTTTTACTAAGACCATGGGATAGTTACGACGGTCTTTCCGATTACCATGGCTATTTACAGAGATTAAAAAACACGGCTTTAGTCCGAAATAACCTCTACGGTAGCCGAGATTCGGCCGTTAAGCGCTTTGAGGCCGGAGATTTTTACGGCTTTTATTTGGGAACTATAGACGAAGGTTTGAACGAAGACGGCGATATTCCGGTCAATTTATACCGGCCTGGATCAATTAACCAAGAACCTTTTGGGGTTTTGCATTCTTCGGCGGCGAGCATGTACCGAGAGGCCGGCTATCGGTGGTTGTTTCAGCTGACCTTTAAGACTGATAACTTAACCCCGGTCGTTCAAAATACCGTCATGGAGCTTGTCTTTTTGTACCTCGATTGGCAATTACGAAATGAGGGTAAGGTCGTTAAAACCTTAAAGCCAGCAATGGGCTCAGATAATGAAGCATTTAGGTCAAAAAACAACATGCTATCTGACAATCGAGAGCCTATAAGGGAGGCCGCCGATTACCTGGAAAACCCTGGTGACGAATTATTACTTGAAATTTTTGACCGAGAGGTCAACAAAGGCGACGGCAGCAGAGGCGACGAAGGCGACGATGCTAAAGAGCTAAAGGGGCTCTTAAGGCCGATAGCCAAAAATCTGGTTCCCACCCTAAAAGAATCTTCAAAAGAAATCTTTTTTTTCCGCCTGTTTAACCCGGAACCTAGAGAGTTTAATTTGAGAGAGCCCTCCCAAAACCCAAGGGACGCAGCAAAGGGTGTACCAGGGGACGCAGCCAGGGCCCAACCAAAACGGCTCAGTTACATTTCATCGTCAGACGGGCTCTTTTTGGCTTCCAGGCATCCAGTTTATTTTACCAACAAGAATTACCTCGACATCGGGACCATCGCCGATACCCACTTTAACTCTAGACAGGCGTTATCAAAACTAGTCGCTCCTCAGATGATAGAAGGAGCTCCGATTTCGGACTCGCCCTTTTTGGGGGCCATAAGCCGCGAGGCCATTTTACCAACTCTAAGGCTCATGAAAAATCTGGGCGCCAAAAGCGACGTATTGTTGTGGTCTTACGATCTCTATGATTTCGTCAAAAGTATCAAGCCTGACGAGGTGGTTATTGCTGCCAGCGGATCTGATGCCAAAACCCCCGTCAGACGGACCTCGGACTTATGGCGATATTTAAAGTTTAGCGATAACGTAAATTCTTATAGCCTTTATCCGGGCTATATTGACGCGGTCATGGCTTTATCGATGGTCCATAGTCATTATAAAAATATCCAAAAACCCCTGGCCCTGGTGGCCGGCAGTCTTAAGGCTAGGGACAATCATTACGGAAATCTTAGGTTAATCAATAAATCCCGAATAAAAACTAACGCCTCTATAGCCATCGACAATAACCTGACCTTTTACGAGGCGGCCCTTTTGTTTGGTAGAGAATTCCAAGATACCTATTTACTCAATAAGCAAAATAACCTTAAGCAAAGGGCTAATTTTCCTAATGATGAAAATCTAAAGTGGTTCTACCAAACGGTTACCCCTTGGAAGGACGCCTTAATCTCAATTGGAGATCGTCAAAATCTTTTACTGTTGGGATCTGGCGGCTCTCAAGATAGCGCCCAAAGTAAGGCTACTTTGGGCGCGGGCGCGCCCCAAGCTGATAAGGCCATCACAATCGACCAGTTATCGCTAGCTCGAGCCGCCGCCAAAAAGATAGGCGCCATAAACATAATGGCCTCCCATTTTAGCGAGGCTTCTAACGAAATAAGCGAACTAATAGAAACCAAAGAAGAGGTTAAAAAGGAGAAGATTCATTTTACTATTTGCGGCCATACTCACCGCTGTGGGGCTTATGTCCACGAAAGTCTTGGCCAGGCCGCCAATGCCGGGAGCCAATTAAGCTCTCTAGATGGCCTTAGGTCCGACAATAAGCTAGGCTTACGGTCTGTGAATCTCAAAAATAATTTTCGATCTGTTAGTTTGGTCTGTGGGTCAGCGGGCAGCTACTCTAGTCAAAACCTCGATCGGAGCCCAAATATTCAAGAGGGCGCCAATTACGATTTAGAACCCTCGCAGGGCTTACTACTAATATTTGACAATCAAAGTCAGGCTCAAAAGGTGATCTTCAAAAGGGATAGCCAAGGTAGGCAAGGTAGTTATGACATTTCGGTTAAGCCGCGTTTGGCCGTGCGCTTGGATTACCTCTGGTATGAAAGCCCCGAAGGCGGCGGCTCGCCGTTCGCAACAAAGCAAATAGGAAATAGTCGTTTTTCTACAGGGACTTCAAACCAATCTTACGATATTGTGGCCGATAATTTAGATAGTTGGTTTGTTTTTAAGATTAACCCTCGATGGGCGAGCTTTTTTTACCCGCACGGTCATAGCGATGGCCTTGAGATACCGTTGTCAGCCTTTACCCTGTATGCCGTGCATCAGCAGGGTTTGGCCAAAACTCAGAGTCTAGGTCCGATGGAGGTGCATGAATACAGAGAAGATCAATTTCGCCTAAACGCCAAAGGGCGGGATCTGAAAAATTTCATTAATAAATTAAATCTTTTAGATTATTATTTTGATAATTGGCTATTTTTCTTTAGTGTTGCTCTTAAAGACATAAACAACCTTAAAGAGCAATATAATATAGAGTCGCCCTGGTGTTGGCCAGTGGCGGTGGATTTCGTTAATTACCAGTACTTTAACCGTCCCTTCGGTGATAGGTGGGAATTACCGGATTTCGACAAGTTAAAGAAAATTTACGAGTATAGCTAAAAACAAGAAAATTTTGTTTAACGGAGGGGTCCTATGGTCGCTTTACCGGCCAATCAGAATTGGTTTGAGATCGAGATAGAAGGCGGGCCTCAGTTCGGGGTCTACGGCTTTAAGGGCTATGAGAGATTAAACGAGCCCTTTGAGTTTGAGGT
>JAITJB010000040.1 GCA_031279155.1 Deltaproteobacteria bacterium
GCCCTTTATCATAAACCTAAGCCCGTCGGGCCGCCTGCTTAATCACGATCTAGTCCGCCATTTAGCTAAAAATGAACGCTTAGCCCTCATCTGCGGTCGCTACGAGGGCGTGGACCAAAGAGTTGTCGATCTCTACGCTGATATGGAAGTTTCAGTTGGCGACTATGTCTTAAACGGCGGCGAGGTGCCGGCTATGGTCTTAATTGAAGCCATAGCCAGATTTATCCCCGGCTTTTTGGGTCACAACGAATCCACCTTAGATGAGAGCCATAGCTCAGGGCTTTTGGAGTACCCCCTCTACACTAGGCCTAGAGTTTGGCGAAACGTTAGCGTCCCTAAAATCTTAGTTTCAGGCAACCACGCCCAGGTAGCGGCTTTCAGGTTGGCTGAGGCGGTAGCTAAAACCAGAATCGTCAGACCAGAACTGTTAGATGACCCCAAGCTCGATTCTCGCTTAGAGAGCCTTTTTGAAAGACCGGGATCGCCACTTGCCAGTAAAAAAAACAAGACCGCATCTAGAAAGCCTAAGGATAAGCCTTAAGCTAAGGGAGCCCTCTTAGCTCTTTGACTTCGAGGTTGATAGTCTAAGCCAGGCCAGCTAAAATGGGACAAAACACTTTGGTGGTTATTCGATGACAAATGATAGTGAGAAGAAAGATAAAGACTACCCGGTTGACCCGGAGGGATTTCTTTTGGACCACCAGTTGTGGGATTCAGATTGGGTTGAGCGCATAAAGATTGATGAAGAGATCGAAGAACTCACCGAAGACCACCATCAGGTTTTAGAAGCCCTCAGAGCCTACCACGCCGAGCACGGTCACCCCCCACGGGTCCGCGACATGACGGCGGTCACAGGCTATAAACTTAAATATATCTACGAAATGTTTCCCTCAGGTCCGGGCAAAGGCGCCTGCAAAATGGCCGGCTTGCCCAAGCCCGAGGGCTGCGTTTAAAATCTACCTTGGAGACCAAGAGTTGATAATGTTTAAGCCCCAACTGACCATGCGCGACCTAAAATTTTTTAAAAGCGTCTTTACTCGTGAAATAGCCCGCTTTCTGCCAGGCTACGAATGCCTAACCGGGCCAATTCCCGCTCCTGACGCAATATCGATTCCTTTAGTCTTTAGGGGTCGCACCTTAGGCCACGCCTCGTTGTACCTCAAAGAAGGGGAGAGCGAGGCCTCACCCCAGGTACTGGCCCTGTGGCCACAAGTGCTTGAGAGCGCCTTAGATAAGGTTTGTCTCCACAAGGCCTTAATTACTGATTTAGAAACAGGTCTCCACAACCGCGATTATTTTCAGACTAAGTTAGCCAAGCTCATGAGGCTACCAACCGACGATCCCAAGCCGCTTAAACTCTGGGAGGATGGGAACTCGCCGCAGTTGGTTTTAGCCCTGATGGATATCAAAAATAAGTCCGCAAATCAGCTAGGTAACCATGAAGCTCTTACCACCACCTCAAAAGCATTATCTGAAATTAGCGATCTGTTACTCACGGCCCGTTTGGGCGATAGCCGCTTAGGGGCCATCTTTCGGGCTGACCATAAGGAAGCCAAAGCCGCCTTAGAGCGCGTCCGCCACCTAGCCTTAGAGCGCAGGCCAGATCTTAACATTCTAACTTCATTTGCCCTCTATCCCCAAGATCTCACCTTAGATCCCTCATGGCCCTGCCAGAGCCTCCAAGAGACGGCCAAATCGCTCATGGAAAAGGCCGATACGGCTCTCCAGTTTTCTATGGGCCGCCGCGATCCGGCCCCTGTGGTCGCCTACGGCGAGCTTGTTAGCGCCCACGGCTTAATCGTCCAAATACTCCCCCAAGATAGAGTTCTAATAAATCTAGGTCGGCCCATGGGCGCCCTTCCAGGTCAGGCCTTCGCCGTCTTAGGCGAAGATGGTCGCCCCAAAGGCGAGATCACCATCTTTGAGGCCGGGGAAGCTTACTCTCTGGCCCACGTGATCGGAGCTCGCCCAGGGAGATTAACGGCAGGCGATAAGTTGGTGTTCTCTCGCATGGATTGGTCGATAACCCCTGGGGACCAATTAGAATCTAAGGCCGGTTTTGAGCGCGAGGGCTTTTTAAAAAATCTAATCAGCCTAACAAAAGCGGATCGTCCCTTAACCTTGGCCATGGCCAGACTAGACGATCACGAGCGCTTAGCCGCCATGGCTGGCCAAGTAGAGGTCGATAAACGCCTTGATTTACTTATGTCAGCTGCCTTAGAGAGCGAAAACGCCCCCGAGCTCTTAGTCAATTGGGGTCCGGCCACCGTGGCTCTGGCTTGGGTCGGCCATAGCCCGCAACAATCTGAGAAACTGGCTTCTGACCTTTTAACTAGCCTGACCGGACAAGCCCCCTCATCTTTCGGTTTAGTCCATTGGCCCAACCATATCTTAAAGCCGGAATCTCTCATCCAAGCCGCCAACAAAACCTTGGTGGAAGCGGCCATGACCGGACCTAAGCAGCTGATCGTCTTCGGCCCGCAGACTCTAAACATCAGTGGCGATCACCTTTTTGACGAAGGCGATATCCAAGGAGCTATTTTAGAGTATAAAAACGGCCTGGCCATGAAGCCGGCCTTACCCAACCGGATCAACCTCTTAAATAGCTTAGGGGTTTGTCACGGACGCCTAGCCGATCAAAAGGCGGCCTCCTCTTGCTTTGAGGAGGTTATCGCCCTTGACCCCGAAAACCTCATGGCTCACTTTAACCGGGGCTGCTCTCAGCTCTTAAGCGGTCAGCCAGAAGAAGCCGTCAAATCCTTTAAACGGGCCTCAACAATCGCGCCTGACAACTTCGAGGTCCTCTATTGCCTAGGCAAAACCGACTTAGAGCTAGGTAACTTTGAGCGAGCCCTAAAAACTCTCAATCAAGCCGCCGCCCTCAAAGACCGCCAGGGCAAGATCTACCACCTCTTAGGCCGGGCCAGACTCCTATCAGGCGATCGCCAAGGGGCTTTAACGGCCTATAAAAAAGCCGTTAAACATAACCCTGACGACGCTGACAGCCTCTCGTCGCTGGGGGCCTTGTTCTTGGAACTATCTAACGATCAGGAAATTGCTATCTCGCTCTTCCAAAGGAGCGTAGAGCTCGATCCCACTAACAGCCTCTTAAGGCAGCGCTTGGGCAAACTGCTCTTCGAGCTAGGCGACTACGCAGCCGCAGGGCATCACCTTAAACTGGCCGTAGAGTATGGCTGCCGCGCTGAAGACGTTAAAAGGCAGCTAGAGAGCTTATCGGAAGTAAACGGCCAGGCCCAAAATGGCCGTGAGGAAAAAGAAACCCAAGCGCCCCATGGCGATCAAGCCGACGCCAGATCGTAAGGGATTTACTATCCCACATGTTTTTAGCTAAAAATAATTTAGCCCGCATCTAAGCCTATCTTATTTCTTACCAAGCCCTAAATCCAAAGTTTCTTTTCTAGGCTATAAGCTATTTAATAGCTCGCCGGCAATTTCCAGATTCTCAAGTCTCATAATACTTTCTTCCGACACGCCATAGCTTAGAAGATTGATACTTCCCTACCAGATGACCCTACCATCAATTACGGCAAATTTCTGGTGTATACCATCTTTGGTTTTCACGGTCAGACCGTGCTGGGCCAAGAGAGACATGCACTCTATGATTTTTGCCCGGTCCTTTTG
>JAITJB010000085.1 GCA_031279155.1 Deltaproteobacteria bacterium
GCAAGCATAGTTGAGATCGGATTGAATCGCTCGCGTGTCACTCAAATCCGGCAGACAGTTCTGCCTGTTGGGTTGTTTACAAAAAGTTCACATTTTTTATTTGGTTCTGGCTTGACACGCGCCGACCCTGGCGGCTCAGCGATGAACTTAAAAATAGAAAAGGGCGCCAGCCTCTTAGCTCCGGTTTTAGGTAACAATACCACTGTAGCCAAAGGCGCCAACGAGTCGGGCAGTTTTTCTCTCGAGGGTGGGTTAGCTGAAAATTTCGTCTTAAACGATAAAGTCCATCAAGATGTTGAATCGGGGGGTACGGCAAAATCCACGATCGTTAATTTTGGCGCAATACTAAAAGTGGCAAATGGCGGCTCAGTAGTAGACGCTGTTATCAATTCTGGTGGAGCTCTCTTAGTCGATCCCTCCGGACAAGCCTTAAAGGCCGTCGTCCATCCTGGCGGCCTAATGATAGTATATTCTGGAGGAACGGCTCTATCTACCACGGTAAGTTCAGGCGGTACTCTAGACGTCAAAGAAGGCGGCCGAGCCGAGTCCACGACTAATATAACGGGGGCTAAGGTTCAGAGCGCCGGTTCTTAAGAGCCTTTGGTCCAGCTCATATAGGCTCAGAGCGCAGGTTGTTAAAGATCCTGAGAGCCAGATCCTATTGGCCATACGCGTCTGACCAAATCAGTAGTAGCCTGATGGTTATGATGGCTAAAGGAATAACTCCCAATTTTCACAATTCTATCCGCTTAAATCCCCATAAAACCCGTTGCAAGCCAACTATTATGGGATTAAAATAGTTTTAGTCTTTTATTTAAAGCCCTGCCAGGCCTTTGGAGCTTTAAATAATCCCGCCAGGTATTATCCCATCAATTCTCCTTTGATCTAGCCGGTCCCGGTGTGAGCCAAAAGATTTATCGATCGCTACCTTGATTTTATCGCCCGATTTCGGGTTGTAGCGGTTCTATGGCAAAATCTAAATCTTGCTATGTCGACTTTCAAAGGAGCCCAAAATGAAGCTCGGAACTAAGCTACTCTTAGTCTGCCTTTTAGCTGGCATCATACCCACCTTAATCATGGCCGGCGCCTCCCACATCTTAAGCAAACGGGTCTACACCACCCTAACTGACGACGCCCTGGTGTCCTATCATAGCGGCGTAAAATACATCATAAGCCTAAGGATGTACAATTTAGAGACTCAGCTTAAACAACTTTTAGAGTTCCCGGCTACCGTCACTTTAGCCGCCGGCCGCGATGAAAAAGCCGCCTCCCTTCTGTCAGGCCTGGTTACCAGCGAGCCCTACGTCGATTTTTTGGCTGTCTTCGATGTTAATGGCAAACAAAACTTCGTCCAGATAGACCCCGGCTCGCCCTCAGTACTTAAAACCGAAGACATTAAGCTCATACCAACCACCAAAGGCGTAGTTTTTGGCTCCTTAATAGACGGCGTGGTCGATCTAACTTACTCGGCCCAAATCAAAAATGCCAGCGGCCAAGAAATCGGAACCATGGTCGCTGGCCATTTTATCTTCCAATCTGAATACATCGACACCCTTAAATCGATATTTGGAACTGAAATCGCGGTCTTTTTAAACGACACCTTTGTGGCCGCCACCATAGCTAGCGGCAATCGATCGGTACTGGGCGCTAAGATTAATAACCCGGAGGTTATTAACGAAGTCTTAGGTAAGGGCGAGGAGTTGGTAGGTAAAAATACCATCTTAGATCAGAGCTACGAGACCATTTTCTGGCCCATTAACGATCATGCCGACAAAGTCATGGGCATGCTTTTAATGGCCCTCCCAACCACCTTGGTGGACCGCACGGAAAGGGAATTTTTAACCTCGGTAGCTATCATCCTAGCCGTCGTCATCGTTTTAGTCTTTTTAGTTTCCAAGCTTACCGTCTACACCATTAATAAGACCTTAACTCATATAATGGATGAACTTATGGCTAGTTTTGAGCAGGTTAACAGTAGCGCTACTGGCATGCTGGCCTCTTCAGAAATCCTAGCCAATGGCGCCGAATCACAGGCCTCAAGCTTAAGAGAGGCTGTGGGGGCCTTAGAAACGATGACCCATATGACCGAACAAAGCCGTCACAACGCCGAAAAAACCAGACAGTCAAACGGTCAGACCAATGACCTAATCAAAGAGGGCGGTAAATTAACCTCCGAGATGATGGAAGCTATGGCCCAGATAGAGGCTTCGACCATGAAAATCGAGGCCATCATCAAGACCATTGATGACATATCCTTCCAAACTAATCTCTTAGCCCTAAACGCTGCCGTTGAGGCCGCTCGGGCCGGCGAAGCTGGTTCGGGCTTTGCGGTGGTGGCCGACGAGGTCAGAAATTTATCTATAAGGTCCTCGGAAGCGGCCAAAAACACCCACGATCTGATATCCACCTCGGTAACCAAGGTCGCAGCTGGCGTCAAAATTGTGGGTCAACTAGATGAGTGTTTTCATAAAATTGAAAAAGGCTCCGATACTGTTAGCGATCTAATCGATCAAATAAGCGTAGCCACCGTAGAACAGGCCAGGGGCACAAATATGGCTGAATCATCGGTGGAATCAGTCAGTACCGTTGCCGAAAGAAACGCTAGCGAAGCTAAAAGTACCACTTTAGCCTCAAGGGAGTTGAGCGAGGCCGCCGAAAGCTTAAACAGCGTCATTTCGCATTTAGCCGCTATTTTGTAAGGCAGCTTAAGTTAAGTTAGTAGCCTGACCGGAGCTTTGGCCTGTAGCTTGAACAAGTAGCTTTATCCTGTAGCTTGGCCTGTAGCTTGAACAAGTAGCTTTGGGCTATGGCCAATAATCTTTTGAGCCAAAAATATAAATTCAGCTCCTAGGGCCTGAAGTAGAGCCGCTATTATTCCGTATCTTGCCTTGACAAAGAAAACTAACAAGCGTTCAATAGACGTTAGATAACCTTTTAGGTCTATAGATTTAAAATTTCTGTCCCCCTCTGAGCATATTAAAAAATCCTCAAACCCTACTGCGGCCTATGTTTTACGAGATCTGGCCATGATTGCTCACTGGGAGGCAAAAAAAAACTAACCAAATTATTTGACAATATCTCTTCTACGGTGTAATATCATGCAAACTCTAACTTTATCGGTTAGCTGCCAGGTTGCGTTTTTCGCGACCTAAAATTATTAGTCAATAGAACAGTATTACCCTTTGGCCCATAGTTGGTCCATCCAAGCCAGTTCATCTTTTGGCAACTGTTCAAAAACCATGGAGGAATTTCATCATGA
Organism: Deltaproteobacteria bacterium; assembly: GCA_031279155.1. GTDB lineage: Bacteria > Desulfobacterota > Desulfarculia > Adiutricales > Adiutricaceae > JAISWF01. The sequence goes on from JAITJB010000085.1 coordinate 3,260, forward strand.
AAAAAGTTTCATTTTTTCTAGTCACTTGCCTTTTTATCTGTCTTAGCGCTAGTTTAGCCTTTGGTCAGTTGGCCCTCAAAGCCGGACACGTTTTGGCCCCTGATCATCCCTATCAGTTTGGCTTGGAGCGTTTTGCCGAGCTAGTTAAAGAACGCACTAACGGCCAAATCACTGTTGACGCCTTCCACAGCTCCCAGCTAGGTAACGAGCGCGAACTCATCGAGGCTCTTCAGTTGGGCACCGTGGACATCACCATCGTCTCCACCGCCCCGTTATCGGGCTTTACCAATGAATTTTTGATCTACGATCTGCCCTTTTTGTTCCGTGACACGGCTACAGCCAGGCGTATTCTCGACAGCCCCTTTGGCCAAAAGGCTTTCGACAGTATTTCCGACCTAGGCTTGGTGGGCCTGGTCTATTTTGAGAACGGCTTCAGGCACGTTACCAATTCCAAACTGCCCGCCGTCAATCCTGCCGACGTTAACGGCCTTAAGATCCGGACTATGGAAAACAAGATCCACATGGCCTCCTTTAGGGTTTTAGGCGCTTCTCCTACTCCCATGGCCTTCGGGGAACTCTACACCGCCCTTCAGCAGAAAACTATTGACGCCGAAGAAAACCCCGTCCCCATTATCTACACTTCCAAGTTCTACGAAGTTCAGAAGTATTGCTCCTTGACCGGTCACTTCTACGCCCCCACGCCATTTTTAATTAGCGCCGCCACCTGGGAACGCCTGACAGACGACCAAAAGGCCATTATGACTCAGGCCGCCAAGGAAGCCAGGGATTATGAGCGCGAGCTCATCGATCAGCAAAACAATGATTTTGTCGCCAAACTCAAAGCCGAAGGCATGGAAGTAATTGAAGTCGATAAAGACGCCTGGTTTAAAGCCATGGAGCCGGTCTATAAAGAATTTGAGTCGACCATCGGCGCCGATAACATCAAAGAAATCCAAGCCCTCATCAACGCTGGCAAGTGAGCCTTTGGTCTCGCGGATTTTTTTGATAGCCATTTCTTCGCTTGATTAAAAACCATCTGGCTCGCCGGGTCCATCGTTAGATGAAACGACGATGGACCTTGGCGGCCTTTGTGTTCCACCCTAACGCCCCTTTGCCCAGCCTCCAAAAAGGAGGCCTAACAGACTTCAGCATGTGGGTTTCTTTTTTGGAGAAATGTTACCATGACAAAATTTCAAAACATTGTGGATAAGAGCGAGACTTACGCTGTTACCATAACTCTATCGCTAATGACCATCGTGGTCTTCGTCCAAGTATTCCTTCGCACCTTAGGCGGTTTAGAGACCTTTTGTACCACTCATCAAATCGAGCTAACATCAATAAGAGCGCTGACGGGTATGATCTACCGGGCCTCCATTACGGTTCTTTCCTGGTCCGAAGAGTTAGCCCGCTACTTAATGGTTTGGACCGTTTTCATAGGTGGAGCCATTGGCGCTAAAACCGGGGCCCACGTTGGCCTGGAAGCTTTTATTAACCTCTTTCCGCCTAAACTCACGAAATTCGCCCTCCTACTTTCCGGGATCATCTCGATGACCTTCTGCCTCTTTTTGACTGCCTACGGGTCTTACTTGGTCCGCCGCATCATTAAAACTAACCAAGCTTCGCCGGCCTTAGAAATCCCCATGGGCCTCGTCTACGCCGCTGTCCCCATTGGGGCCATCTTGATGAGCTGCCACTTCTTATTTGCTGGCATTGATAAATACCGAAACTACAAAGGCAAGGCTCCAAACCTACCCGTAAATATCTCTAAGGAGGCCGAGTAACCATGGAACTACCCAGCATTAGCGTGATCCTTTTTTCCACGCTTATAATCCTGATGTTTCTCAATTGTCCCATCTCGGTTTGCTTAGGTCTCTCAACCACCTTGACTTTGATTTACGCCAACCACTACCTAAACTACAACATGCCCTTGATTTTGGTCCCGCAAAAGTTATTTACTTCCGTGGACTCCTTTCCCCTTATGGCTATACCATTTTTTATGATTGCCGGGGCGCTCATGGAACACGGGGGCATATCCAAACGCTTAGTTGGGGTGGCCCAGGCTATTATTGGATCGCTAACGGGCGGGCTGGCCATGGTGACCATCATGGCCTCGATGTTCTTTGCCGCCATCAGCGGCTCGAGCCCGGCTACAGTTGCGGCTATCGGTAGCTTAATGATCCCGGCTATGGTTAAGCAGGGCTACGACCTAAGCTTTGCCTCAGCTTGCCAAGCTTCGGCTGGCTACATCGGGGTCATTATCCCGCCCTCCATTCCCATGATCACCTACGGCGTAGTCACCGGGGCCTCCATCGGCACCCTATTTATGGCCGGCTTTATGCCGGGCATCTACATCGGGGCGGCTTTGATGGCCGTAGCTTTCGTCACGGCTAAGAGGCGCAAATACTCAGGCGGCGAGAAGACAACTTTTAAGCAGTTCTGGAAGGCCTTCCGGGAGGGCTTCTGGGCCATCTTGATGCCGATCTTAATCTTAGGCGGCATCTACGGCGGCTTTTTTACGCCCACTGAGGCGGCTAACGTGGCCGTGGTCTACGGCTTTATCGTCTCGTTTTTTATCTACAAAGAGCTTAAACTAAAAAACATCCCGCTTATTTTGCGGACCGCCGCCATCTCTAGCGCAATGGTTATGCTCCTAATTGCTACGGCTACGGCCTTTGGCATCATGATGACCCGCGAGAAGATCCCGGCGGCCATGGCCAGCTTCTTTATTTCCCTTACGACTAACCCGGTCTACTTTTTGCTTTTAGTTAACGTCTTACTTCTGATTTTAGGCACCTTCTTAGAGACCAACGCCGCCATCATTATCGTCACCCCCATTCTCTACCCGGTGGCCATGCAGATGGGCGTGGACCCCATCCACTTTGGCATCATCGTGGTTATTAACCTAGCTATCGGTATGGTTACGCCGCCTTTAGGCGTCAACCTATTTGTGGCTTGCGGTTTGACTAAACTTAAAGTAGAAAAGATTGTCGCGGCCAACTGGTGGTTCCTCTTGGTTTCCATCTTGGTCCTTTTGGCCTTAACCTACTTCCCATCGCTGAGCCTGATGCTGCCTAGGTTACTGCAGCAATAGCCTAGTTAAATTTTTTAGTTCGCATATTAGCTAGTGGGCCAATATACTCCCGGCCCACTAGCTTATCTTAGCCATGGCCCCCATAGGGCCATGACCAATAAAGGCGCTTTTATGACTTCCACCCACTCTCACTTAAGTCCAGAGGGCATTTCCGAACTATCTAAGATAGTCGGTCAAGCTTACTGCCGAACCGGCAGGCTGGATCTTGAGCTCTACTCTTACGATTCTTCCCCCTTCATTCACTTCCCCGAAGTCTTAGTCCTCCCGGGCACAGTTGAAGAAGTTGCGGCCATTACCGCCCTATGCCATCGCCGCCATTGGCCGCTGACGGCTCGCGGCGCCGGGACTTCGCTCTCCGGCGGGGCCGTATCTTACTTAGGCGGCGTGGCCATGAGCTTAACTAGACTCGATAGGATCTTAGAAATCGATCCCATTGAAGAGACTGTCTTAGTTGAAGCCGGGGTCGTTAACTTGGCCCTCCAAAACGTCTTAGCCCGCCAAGGCTTTATGTTTCCCCCTGATCCGGCCAGTCAAAAGGCCTCGACCATTGGCGGTAACATTGCCGAAAACGCCGGCGGCATTAAGGGCGTTAAATACGGCATCACCAAGCACCACGTTTTGGGCTTAGAACTCATCTTAGATGACGGCAGCACCGTTAAAACCGGGGCCTTAGCCCAGGGCTTAGATGCCGTTGGCCCCGATCTTACGGGCATATTTATGGCTTCCGAAGGAACTCTAGCCATGGTTGTCCGGGCGCTCTTAAAAATTACCCCACTACCTAATAGCTTTAGGACCGTCTCAGCTGTCTTCGATGATTTAGAGCGATCTGGAAAGGCCGTATCAGCTATCATCGCCGCCGGCATCATCCCCACGGCCTTAGAGATCATGGATCACAGGCTTATCGTGGCCTTAGAGGATTATCTCCATCTAGGTTTTCCCACCGACGCCGAAGCCATGCTCTTAATTGAGCTAGACGGCTTAGGCCCGGAATTAGATGGTCAATACGAAAGAATCTTAACCCTTTGCCGCGAAGCTGGCGCCGTCAGCCTAGCTCAGGCGGCTACGCCTGAAGAGCGCGATAAGATCTGGCTAGCTAGGCGATCCGGTAACGGCGCCATGGGCCGCATCAAGCAGGGCTGCATAGTCCAAGACGTGACCGTCCCGGTCGTTAAGCTCCCGAGCATGCTAAGCTTAGTTCAAAAGGTAGCCAAAAAGTACGACGTCATCATCGTCCAAATGGCCCACGCCGGCGACGGTAATCTCCATCCCCACCTACTCTACGATCTTAAAAACGAAGAAGAATACAAAAGGTGCCTTAAAGCTAGCGCCGAAATCTTCCGCGAGGCCTTAGCCGCCGGCGGGGCTATTACCGGCGAGCACGGAATAGGCTTAGAGAAAGTGGAATTCATGAATGACCAGTTTAATGAAGCGGAACTGGACTTCATGGGGGCCGTCAAACGGGCCATGGATCCCGACGGCATTTTTAATCCCGGTAAGCTTCTGCCCGAGCGCTGGCAGACCTGGTCGACTAAATCGGATAGTTCGCATAGTTCGGATGGATTGGAGACTTTATGACTATAACGCCGAGTAGCTTGAGTGAGGCAACCGAGGCCATCAAGGCTCAGGTAGCCGCCGCCAAGCAGGTCCTACCGGTGGGCCGCAATTCTAGTAATTTATCGCCTTCTAGCGATAAAGTTGAAATCGTAAGCACGCAAAAACTAGTGGCTATTCATTCCCTAGAGCCCGATAACCTTCTAGCCGTTGTTGAGGCCGGGTTAACGGCCGGGGAAGTTCAAAAAAACTTAGCCCCCACCGGACTGTACTGGCCGGTGACCGGACTTTGCGATCACACAATAGGGGCCATCATGAACGAGGGCCTCTTAGGTGTTGAGACCATGGCCCGGGGCACCATGTGCGATTGGGTCTTAGGGGCCACCATGATTGACGCTAGCGGGCGCCTGATTAGCTCAGGCGGACGTACTCTTAAAAACGTCAGCGGCTACGATCTAACTAGGCTCGCCTGGCGGTCTAGAGGGTCCTTAGCCATGAGCGCGGCCTTTATCCTAAAACTTCTGCCCAAGCCTAAGGCCTTTGGGGTTTACTGTTGGTCCATCGATTCACCCTCTAAAGCCTCTGATTTAGCCCAAAAAGTCATCTTATCTAAGATACGCCCTGAGGCCTTGCGTATTGTGGGAGAACCTAAAGATATTAAGATTATCGCCTGGCTGTGCGGTTTTCCGGAGATGGTTTCGCACCAAAAAGAAAAACTCTCAGAAATTTTAGGTGATATTTCTGAGGAGCAACAAGACGGCTTTAAATACTTTGATGAGCATTCTACTAAGTGGTCCTACCGCGATAAGACCCTAAGCCTCCACCAAGGTAGGCGCCGCGAGCTAATAGAATTTGTTAGTCGCCTTGAAAAGATTCAGCCAGATTATTGGCGCTTTGATATCGATCTAGGCGGCGGCCGGGCTCTATTAGGCGAGGGTTTAAAACCAACTGAAAGTAGCCTCCTCCCGGTGGTTCCCATAAGCGATCCCGGCAATATCGTCCGGCGCCTTAAGGCCTCCATAGATCCCTCTAACGTCTTTTGGCCCTTGAGCCCGGAGCAAAAAAGAGCATGAACGACTATAACGAGATCTCCCGCTGCAATCGCTGCGGCTTTTGCCAAAGTGTCTGCCCGACCTACCTAGCCACCCGCGATGAAACTCAGGTGGCTAGGGGGCGAATCTTTTTAACCCGTATGCTCCTTGAGGGTCGCTACGATTTTACCAAAGATGAAGACGTACTCGAAAAAGTTAACGACTGCTTACTTTGTCAGGCCTGCGTCGTCAATTGCCCGGCCACGGTCCGGACTGACGACATCATGCTGGCCGCCAGGCGCGACTTCATGGAGGCTAGAGGCTTATCGCTATTCCAAAAGCTTGTTTACCGAGGCGTGCTATCCCACCGCGAGCGGCTGGACCGGACGTCTTTTTTAATGCGCCTCTACGAAAAATCCGGGGCCCGAAACATACTATACGGCAAAACCTTAAGGCGGGCTTTAGATAGGCTGGTCTACTTTGATTCCTTTTTGCCTTCTGGCCTAAATAAGCCGGCCAGAACTCGCTTAAATGAAAAAATGCCTGCCGTAAATCAGCCGAAAATGAAGGTCGTCTACTTCTTAGGCTGCGCGTCTAACGTTTTCACTTCCGAGACGGTCTGGTCGGCTGTGGCTTTTTTAAATAAGCTCGATGTCGAGGTCTTAATCCCCAAGGTCAGCTGCTGCGGCGAACCACACCACACGGGTGGCGACGAGGGCGAGGCTAGACGGCTCGCCAAAAAAAACGTGCCCTTAATCTTTGGCGTTGAGGCCGATTTTATCGTCACCGACTGCTCGACCTGCGCCAGCGCCCTGCGCCATTATGATAAGATCTTAGGCGACTGCGCCGAAGCTGCGATTGCTAAGCCTAAACTTAGTAAGGTTATCGATCTGGCTACCTTGGTGACCGAGCACCTAAAACCCTCTTCAATCGATCTTAAGCCCCTTGACATTAAAACCGTCACCTATCATGACCCCTGCCACGGCATCCGAGGCTTAGGCGTTAAAGCCGCCCCTCGCGAGATCCTAAAATCCATCCCTGGCTTAGAACTTAAGGAGATGGAAGGGGCTGACTCCTGCTGCGGCGGAGCGGGATCTTATTGCTTTACCCACCCCACCATGAGCGGCTTAATCTCTACTGGTAAAGTCAATAACATAGCCGCCACCAAGGCCGAGGCCGTGGTCACCTCGTGCCCGGCTTGTAGCCTCCAACTTGGCGCCGGCCTAAGAAGGGCCGGCTTAGATACCCAGGTCGCCCATCCGGTGGCCCTGTTAGCTAAGAGCGCCGGGCTAAAAGTATAAAAACCTATTGGCAACCGGGGCCCATAAAACAAACTAAACTTAAAAATAAACCGGGCTCATAAAACAAACTAAAAAGCATAAAAACAAGCGGGGCCCATAAGACAAACAGAAAGCATATAAACAAACGGGGCCCATAAAAACATAAGAAACAAAAAACCAAGGCCGCCTATTAACTCCCAAAAGGGTGCTAATAGGCGGCCTTGGCTATTTGTAGCGACTTACTGTTTTATGCGACTTACTGTTTTTTGCGACTTACTTCTTCTTGCTGCCAGCCTTAAGGCCCAAGAGCTTTTTAAACTTTTCTTCCTCACCAGGTAGCATTTTGTAGGTATGCTCCTCTTTGGGGAATTTTCCGCTCTTAACTTCTTTGACGTAATCGGAGATGGCTTTAGTGATGACTTCGGCCACGTTGGCGTATTTCTTTACGAACTTGGGCGTAAAAGCTTGGAACTGCCCGATCATGTCGCTGACGATTAAAAGCTGACCATCACAGGGGAGGCCCCCGCCAATGGATAAGACCGGAATCGTTAGGGTCTTATGGATAATTTCCGTCACCTCCGGGGGAATGGCTTCCACTAAGAGGAGCCTGGCCCCGGCTTCTTCGACGGCCACAGCGTCGTCTAAAGTAAGCTTGGCGGCGTCAGCCGTACGGCCCTGGGCCTTGTGACCGCCCAACTGCCCAGAGGACTGAGGGGTAAGGCCAATGTGACCGCAGACGGTGATACCAGCGTCGCTTATAGCTTTAATCCGATCGACAATGCGCACGCCGCCCTCGAGCTTGACAGCGTCCACGTCGGCCCTCTTTAAAAATAGCCCGGCGTTTAAGACGGCGTCGGAATCAGAGGTCTGGTAGCTCAAAAATGGCATGTCGCCGACCACGTAGACATCGGGGGCGCCGCGACGAACGGCTTCGGTGTGATTTAAACACTGCTCCATGGTCACCGGGACTGTACCATTGTAGCCGTAGACGCACATACCCAAACTATCGCCAACTAAGATCATGTCTAGTCCGGCGGCTTGCCCAAATTGGGCGGTGGGGTAGTCGTACGAGGTCAGCCAGGCGATTTTCTCACCCTTGGCTTTCATTTGGTAGAGATCGAGCAGGGATTTTCTGGGCATTTTTACTCCTAAATAGTGTCAAAAAAATAAAGCCTTTCTTTACAAGAAAAGGCAATTGTCTCCCTCATTAATTTTTGGAAACAAAACGATTAAAATAGGTCTTTGAATATAGTGTCCTTTAGGCTCTCCAGCTTCTGGACTTTGGTGGGCTTACCAGAAGCAAATGATAGGCGCCGGGCGTTTAAAATCTCTTTGGGGCTAGGTTTAATGGGCTCATTTTTGGGGACTAGTTGGCCCTCGAGGTGACTAAACCTACAAAACACGGCTATGCAGCGGGCGTCATCGTAATTTACGCTGTGCTCTTCGGAGTGCTCTAAATGGGCGTCTTTTACGATGACCACGTGTTGCCTATAGGATTTTAAGGCGTCATAAAGATCTTCCCAATACGGGCCAGCGTTTTTAACGACGGCCAATTCCACATCATTTCTAGTAAGCCATTTGGCTATCCGCTTAAATTGCGACTTTTTGTTGTGGAAGAACCTGAGCTCTTCCATGTAAGGCCACCTGATGCAGCCAATGATTTCCGATTGGCTGGCCACCAAGCCCGAGGTTACGCGATAAAGGACTTCAACTTTATCCTTACCTGTTTTATAGCCTAGAATGTGCTCTTCTATATTGAATGGGCCTTGCTTACCAAAGCCGGTTAAATTTTTTATAGACATAACTCGCCTGATGAAAAAAAATGCTCTAACCAAAAACCGTTTGGTTACCACGCAGCTATAATACCAATTCCGTGGTAAAATGAAAGAAAAACTTGGCCACCAGAAATTGACATTTTGGTAGCCAAATAAATTTAGCCGGCAAAATAGCGCCGTGGCTATTATCAATAATTGTAATACCTTAGCCTTGTGAAGTCAAGGCTAAACTTACATTTGTGGGGATTTCGCCTAAAGGCCTATGTAATCCCATAACTCATGGAAAACATTACCATTATAGCCTAACCCCCAAAAGGCCAACTCTTTTTTCTATTTTTTTGTCTAAAAAAAAAGCAAACAACTTTTCAATTGCCTCAGGTTTTGATAATATTATATTGGCCTTTAATGGCCCTTTTTTATCGCTACATCTGAGCTGTGCTAGCGACTAAGCCATAAACCATAAGCTTTCCCTAACCTCAAGTTGCGACAAACTTCGTCTTTTTCTTGAGGCTAAAAAAGAGCATCATGAGCCGAAATAATAATCACAGCCGAGCTGCGCTTAAATTAAACATCATGGGCGAAACTTTAGGCGAGAGAGTTTCCACCTACCTCTCCCCCACCCTCAAGGAGGACCCCTCTGAGGCCGAGGTCGTCAGCCACAAACTTATGATCCGGGCCGGCTTGATTCGCAAGCTCTCCTCAGGCATCTATAACTTCCTGCCCATGGGTTTAAGATCGCTTTGGAAGCTTGAGCGCATAATCCGAGCCGAGATGAACCGCGCCGGGGCCAAAGAAGTGCTTTTGCCCTGCGTTCAGCCCGGGGAACTTTGGCGAGAGAGCGGCCGGTGGGATCACTACGGAAATGAACTTCTAAGATTTAAAGACCGCCACGACCACGATTACGTCTTTGGCCCGACGCACGAAGAGGTCATTACCGACATAATCCGCCGGGAAATCCGCTCCTTCCGCGACATGCCCCTAAACCTCTACCAGATCCAGACAAAATTTCGTGATGAAATCAGGCCCCGCTTCGGGCTCATGAGGGGCCGCGAGTTTATCATGAAAGACGCTTATAGTTTCGATATCGATGATATCGAAGCCGATCTCTCCTACCGGGCCATGTACCGGGCTTATGAGAGCATCTTTCGCAAGTGCGGCTTAGATTTTGCCGTAGTTGAGGCCGATAGCGGCCCCATTGGCGGCAGTTACTCCCACGAGTTTATGGTTTTAGCCGATACCGGGGAAGACGCTTTGGTCTCGTGTCCCAGCTGCGGCTATGCGGCCAACCTGGAAAAGGCTCAGCTAAAACACTACCCGGCAGAGCCGGCTAAGACTTCGGAACTTACCAAAATCCACACCCCCAACTGTACCGACGTCCCGACTTTGGCTAAATTCTTAGATATCCCCCGCTCCTCCATCCTCAAATCCATGCTCTTTGAAACTCAAACCTTCGATGGTCCCCAATACGTCCTGGCCGTTATTCCCGGTCACCGGGAGATAAACCTCATAAAACTAAAAAACGCTTTGGGAGGACTGATTCCGGTTTTAGCGAGCCCGGAAAAGGCCCAAGAGATCACCGGGGTGGTTAAGGGTTACGTTACCCCATTAAATTCTAAGGTTAGAATCATAGCCGACCAGGTAGCCGCTAGTATGCCCGCAGGCGTAGTGGGCGCCGGGGAAAAGGATTACCATTACACGGGAGCCAAACCTGGTATTGACTTTAAAATTGACGGCGTCTTTGATTTGGCCACAACCGAGGAAGGCGACCCATGCCCTCAATGCGATTGCCCGGTCGTCATCAAAAGGGGCATAGAGGTCGGTCACGTCTTTAAACTGGGCGTCAAGTACTCCATACCCATGGGGGCCAGCTTTGCCAAAGTAGACGGCCAAGACGCTCCCATCGTTATGGGCTGTTACGGCATAGGCGTGGGCCGGACTCTAGCCGCCTCCATTGAGCAGAACCACGACCGCGATGGCATCATCTGGCCCATGGCCTTGTCCCCATTCCAGGTGGTCTTATTGCCGCTTGAAGTCCAAAATGAGGAGGTCACAAGCGTAGCCGAAAGCCTATTTGATGGCCTAACCGACTTGGGGGTAGAGACTTTACTTGACGATCGCGATCTTAGGCCGGGCCACAAGTTTAAGGACGCCGATCTCTTGGGCATCCCACTTAAAGTTACTATCTCCAAAAAGAACCTAGCCGCCAACCGTTTAGAACTCAAACACCGACGCACAGGGGAGGTCATAATGCTCCCCGTAGACCGAGCTAAGGAAAAGGTTTTAGACCTCGTAAAAGAGGCCATGGAAAGGGGGAGCACCAGCTAAATCCACCATGCTAGCCGAAAATCACAAACCTGAAATTCCTGGAGTTTCCGCCGCCCCCGGTTCAACCGGGGACACTTTGACTGCTACCACCGCCACAGGGTCGGTCAGCCCAAGGCAATCAGTTACCGGTTCGGAGTCAACTCCGCCAAATGGATCGCCAAGCCCAGAAAGCTTAGACAGCCCGAAAAGCTCAGAAGGCTTAGGAAAAAATACCCCCACAAGTCAAACCGCGCCCGATTCCTACAGACCCCTTGAAGATATCCCTGTCTACAACACCCGGCCAGTTCGTATTGGGGAAATCATCGACTCGATATTGGAGCAAAACCCGCAGGCTGACGACGATCTAGTGAGGCAAGCTTACGTCTTTATGTTCACCGCCCACCACGGCGAAACCAGGCGATCCGGGGAGCCCTACTTCAATCACCCCTTAGCTGTGGCTTCCATCTTAGCCGACATGAAACTTGACGTGCACTCTATCGCCGCCGGCTTACTCCACGATACCGTGGAAAACACCCCGGTGACCATTAGCGATCTGCGCCGCAACTTTGGGCCCGAGGTGGCTACCATCGTTGATGGGGTGACTAAAATTAATAAATTTCAGTTCTCCTCGCAGACCGAGCGCGAAGCCTCAAATATGCGCAAGATGATCCTAGCCATGCTTACCGATCTTAGGGTCATCATGGTTAAGCTGGCTGACCGCCTCAATAACATGCGCACCCTTGGCTTTATGCCCCTTGACCGTCAAGCGGCCATAAGTAGAGAAACCCTAGAGATATTCGCGCCCTTAGCCTCAAGACTTGGCATCCACAAGATCCAATCTGAGCTCGAGGATTTATCGCTCTTCTACTTGGAGCCCTACGCTTACCGGACTATTCGCCAGGCTCTCTCCGAGGGCCGAAACGACCGCCAAACTTATGTTGCCGAGGTCAAAAAGTTTCTAACAGCCAAGGTCCGCGAGTTTGGCATAGAGGCCGATATCGAAGGAAGGCCCAAGCATATATTTAGCATCTGGCGCAAGATGAAGGAGCAAAACCTGCCCTTCGAGCAGATATTTGATTTAGTAGCCTTTAGAATTATTGTCAATCAGGTCCAGGATTGCTACAGCGCCTTAGGCGTCATCCACTCCATCTTCAAACCCATCCCTGGCCGATTTAAAGACTACATAAGCCTCCCCAAAAATAACGGTTACCGCTCGCTCCACACGGCTGTCGTCGGCTTAAACAGCATGCGCATGGAGATTCAAATTAGAACCCACGAGATGCACTCCTACGCCGAAGACGGCATAGCCGCTCACTGGCGCTATAAAGACGGCGGCCGCATAAGTGACGTGGAATCTCAGCGCATCAACTCTCTACGGGCCACCTTAAGCTGGCAATCGACCTTAGAAGATCCTGGTAGCTTTATTAATTCCATTAAAGATAGCTTAGCTGAGGAAGACGCTCTCTTTGTTTTCACCCCGACCGGCGAGGTCAAAGAACTCCCCGTAGGGGCCACGCCCATTGATTTTGCTTACTGCATCCACACCGATATCGGCAATCACTGTAGCGGAGCCCGCATTAACGGCGTCATGGCCACCTTAAGGCAGAAGCTCCAAAATGGCGATACCGTTGAAATCATGACCAGCCGGGCCTCCAACCCCTCCCAGGATTGGCTGCGCTACGTCGTCAGTCCCAAAGCCAAAACCAAAATCCGCCAATGGCTGAGCGCTGAGGAAAAAAAGCAGGCCGTGGAATTTGGGCGCACCCTCGTAATTCAAGAGATGCGGCGCCACAAAATTAGTCGCGATAAATTGACCCCCGAAATCCTATCATCTTTGGGCTTTAATACCTTCGATGAACTTAATGTGGCCGTGGCCTACGGTAAAATCATCATTAAGACCATTATCGCGGCCATTAAGCCTGAACTTAAAAGCCAAAAAGAACTGCCGCCTCCCGAGCGCCCGCAGCAGGTTAAAGCCAAAGCCGCCAACATTGAAACACCCTCCACCAAGGTGCTAGTTAAAGGCGTGGGCGACGTCTTTGTCCGCTACGGTAAATGCTGTACCCCGGTCCCCGGTGAACCTATCGTTGGCTTCTTAACCCAGGGCCAGGGCGTAACCGTCCACTCAGCCGACTGCCGATCCCTCATGGGCCTTGACCACGACCGCTTCATTGAGGTCTCTTGGGATACCGATCCGGCAGACGACACGGCCTATGATATCTTTGTTAAAATTCAGACCCACAAAGTCAGGGGAGCTTATAGCCGCATTGTCCAGGCCATCACCGATAAGGTCGTGGACATTATTGAAGCTCACACCGACAACAACGGCGATGGCTCGCTTTGGTTCCGCTTAGCCGTCAGTAATTTTAATCAATTTTTGGCCATGATGGCCAGCCTCAAAGCTATGACTAACGTCGTTGAAAGGGTAGAGCGCTTCTATCCCGACGGCCAGGGCGGCTCGGAAGCCGAATAAATCTTGGTAAACTTTCTAAACCAAACTTTGGAAACCTCCGGAAATCCAAGTGCTTTTAAAACATCTCCCAGATAATTCACTTTCGGCCCCCTGGGCCGAAAGTGACAAGATAGCCCTGCTCGATCTTAGCGAGAAAAAACTCGAGGAGTGTATTAAAAGTTTAGATAGCGCGCCCTACCGCTATAACCAGATAATAAACTGGCTCTACCGAAAAGATGTCTTAGATTTTGCCTTTATGACCGACATATCTAAGGACACCAAAAATCACTTCGCTCAATTTTGCACTCCCTCCTCTAGGCTCAAGCGCCTTGAGGTGGTAACCGATAACGACGGCACGGTTAAAATCCTCTGGGGGCTAAAAGACGGCTTAACAGTTGAGAGCGTCTTAATTGACGAGGGCGAGCGCTTAACATTGTGCTTATCGACCCAGGTTGGCTGCCGCATGGGCTGCCGCTTCTGCCGAACTGGCAGCATGGGCCTTATCAGAAACCTAAGCCAAGGTGAGATCGTCTGCCAAATCATCGAGAGCCGTAGGTTACTAGAAAACCCCAAAAAATTAACGAACCTAGTTCTCATGGGCATGGGCGAGCCCTTAGATAACCCCGATAATACCTTCGGAAGTCTCTCTTTTATTACCAACCCTAAGTTTATGGCCTTTAACCAGCGTAGGGTTACGCTATCTACGGTTGGCGTCATACCCCAATTGGAAAAATTATCTCAAGCTTTTAAAAGCCAGAGCTTTAGCCTAACCATCTCTTTGGGGTCGGCTGTTGACTCCGTTAGGAGCCAGATCATGCCCTCCAACCGGGCCTGGCCGGTTGACGATCTTAAAAAGCTCTTGGAAAGGTTTCCCTTAAGGCCAGGCTGGCGCTTTACCTTTTCCTACGTAATGCTAGAGGGGGTTAATGATTCCAAAAAACAAGCCTTAGCTTTAGTTAAATTTTTGGCCCACATTAAATCCAAGGTTAACCTCATCCCCTTCAATCCCTGGCCCGGCGCCCCTTTTACCAGACCAAAAGCTGAGAGCGTTTTAAGCTTTCAAAAGGTTTTAACCGATAGTAACATATCCACCTTCATAAGGCGCACCAATGGTTTGGACAGTAACGCCGCCTGCGGCTTACTGGTAGCTAAAAATCAGGATCGCCAAAATTCTAGCCCTACCCCGCCTTCTCAACCGTTTGAAAACCCAAGCGATTCACCTGCCCTCCCCGATAGCCAAGGCTACTAAGCGGCTCCAATGAGCCCCGCCAATGAGTCACTTCAATAAGCTGCTCCAATGAACCACGCCTAAGAGCCCCGCCAATGAAGCCAACTTTAGGCTGCTCACCAAGCTCTCAAAAAGCATACCAGCCAAAATATTCTGAAATATTCTTTAAATAGTTGATATCGACCGGTTTTATAACCAGCCTACAAATTACAGGATCTGATGGCTCCCGCTCGGCCATCTTTTGAACATTTTATGGCCCCCGCTCCTAAAATTGTCACGGCCAACCGGAAATAGGGTTTAAGCGATCTTAAGAGGCTATAT
>JAITJB010000116.1 GCA_031279155.1 Deltaproteobacteria bacterium
ATTATTGGCGCCCTGTTTTATGGGTAGTATATTGGCTGAACCAATAAAATCGGCCACAAAACAGGTTTTTGGCTGGTGATAAATTTCATAGGGACGGCCAAACTGCTCAACAATTCCATTGCGCATGACGGCGATATAATCGGACATGGAAAGAGCTTCGTCTTGATCGTGGGTGACATAGATGACCGTGATATTTCTTTGTCTTTGTATATCGCGCAAATGCTTACGGACTTCTATGCGCAGTTTGGCGTCGAGATTTGATAAGGGTTCATCTAAAAGTAAGATATCTCGCCCCATGATCAGGGCTCGGGCGAAGGCCACACGCTGCTGCTGTCCGCCGCTAAGCTCATGGGGATAACGCTTATCGAGACCATCTAAGCCAAAGATTTCCCGCATATGGGCAACCTCACGGCTGATTTGAGCCTTAGAAGCTTTTTGAAAACTAAGACCATAGCCTATGTTTTCATTGACCGAAAGATGCGGAAAGAGGGCGTAATCTTGGAAGACCAAGGGGGTGCCGCGTTTTTCCGGGGGGAGGAAACCTATATTTTGGCCATTAATCAAAATATCGCCCTCATCTTGTCGATAAAACCCGGCGATAATTCTGAGCAAGGTGGTTTTGCCGCAGCCCGAGGGCCCAAGTAGAGTTACAAAACTAGATCTTGGAATATCGAGCGAAACATTAAGCAGGGCTTTGGTAAGCCCGAAATGCTTGGTGATGTTTTTTAATTTAATATGTACTTCGTCCATGTTTATCCCCACTCACGATGGAAAAAATGCGCTCGGCTAACTTAAAAATCCCCATGCTAGTAAAGGCTACGGTGATGATAACCGAGGTAAAGGCGGCGGCCCCGGACCAATCGCCGCTATTGACTAGAGATAAGACCGATATCGTACTTACGGTGGTTGAAACGCCGTAGATAAAGATGACCACGCTTAAGCAGGTCATAGACCTTAGAAACGATAGCATTAGGCTTGAAAGGATTGTTCTTTTTAAAATAGGAAAAAATATGCCGCTAACGACTTTGCACTTAGAGGCCCCGAGATTACGGGCGGCTTGTTCTATGGAATCGCTTATTTGCTGAAGCCTTGCTCGGTTGGCGTTATAGCATGTCGGGATGTTCCATATGGAGAGGGCTACAATCATGATTGTAGGAGTTCCGGTAAGGGCAAAGGGCGGCGGCCCCAAGGCCAGGGCAAAACCCAAGCCCAAAAATATACCGGGTACGGCCCCTGGCAAAACAGCTAAAAAGTCTAAGATCTTTTTACCCGGAAGTTTTACCCGCTCAACTAGAAAAGCTAGGGCAAAACCTGCGCTTGACGCTAGAACAGAGGAAATTGCCGCATATTCTAAGCTGTTAAACAGGAGCTTTCTTTTTTGATAGATTTGGGCAAAATTACTTAGATCGAGCGACCAATCATAACCCCATGTCTTACTAAAAGCGCCAACTAAAAGTACGCCGTAGACTAAGAGTACAAAGATGGAAACGATTAGGCAGATAGAAAATACTGTCCATTCGACCAGCTTAGGAAGCGATTGCGGCGGGAGAAAACTCTCTTTTCCGCTAGTTGTCGTATACGCTCTACTTCCGAGCCAATATCTGTTTAATAGGAAGATGGCAAAAGTAGGTATCAGTAAGACCGTAGATAATACAGCCGCCCCGGTCATGTTATACCAGCCGACCATCTGCATATAAGCTTCGATGGGGAGAAGGTGAAAATTTCCGGCAATCATCGAAGGGTTACCAAAATCAGCTAACACGCTTATGGCGGCTATCATGGCCCCGCCGGCGACGCCGGGCCGGCAGAGGGGAAAGAAGACGTCCCAAAAGGCCCGCCACTTACCTGCGCCTAAGTTTCGGGCGGCATATTCCATGTTTTCGGGGATATTACGCATGACCCCTTCAATGACTGCGTAGGCGTAGGGGAAAAATGATATGGTTTGAACTGCCCACAAGCCCTGCCAGCCGTAGATGTTTAAGCGGACGCCCAGTAAATGGTTGGTGATAAGTCCTTGTCTCCCGAACAAAAGGATATACGACAGAGCCACGATAAAGGGCGGAGAGACTATGGGTAGTAGCGTAATAAAACGAAATAGTGCTTTTCCTTTTATCCGCAGCCTGACAATACTGTAGGAAAATAAAAAGGCTAGAGTAGAGCAGGTGATCATCGATAAGACCATCATGACCATGCTATTAGTTAAGGCCTTAAGCCAACGGGCGTTCTGCGGAAAGGCCAGATAATCCTCGAGACTTGGGTAGAAGATCACGCGCCAAACAGGGTAGACAATTAAAAAAAGAGTGGCCAAAATCAAGATAAAAAAGGCCATGTTGAAAACGGGTTCGTTTCCAAACCGCCGAAGCGTTCGGCGCATGATCGCGTGCCCCTTCCAAAAAAAATTTAGGTAAATAAGGCCCCGATAATTTAGGCCCCGGTTATTTGGCTAAATTTTTTGACCACCATATCTTTCATTTTGGCGGCTTTCTGGCGGTCATAATCGCTAACTTTGATGTCTTCTACTTTGGGTAAACCTTTAGGGGGACTAACATCAGAGCGCAAAGAATAGCGATTTGATAGATCGGTATTTATCTGACCTATCTCTTTGGTTAAAAGCCAATCCATAAAGATCTTAGCGTTCTGTAAATTATGGGCGCCTTCGATAACGGCTACCGCTCCCACTTCAAACGCCGTATTTTGGGGAATAACGATTTCTAGTGGGTATCCTTGCTTGACGCTATTGTAGCTATCATGGGCCCAGGCGTAGCTAGCCACAAACTCTCCGGTGGCAACTAAACTAATAACATCGCCGGCGCCTTTGGTGTAATGGTCGATATTTTTGTTTAAGGCCGTAATAAAATCCCAAGCTCCCTTTTCACCGCGCGTAAAAATCTGATTGGCCACAAAGATATAACCGCCGCCGGCGGTGGCCGGGTTTGAGCCAACGAGTAAGCCCTTGTAAGCCGGATTTATGAGATCGTCGGGACCTTCTGGCGGCTTAAGGCCTTTGGGGGCGATTTCTTCTTTGAAGCGGTCGCGATTGTAGATGATGCTCTGGACCCCCATGTACCAGCCCTGCCAATAGCCGTCGGGGTCGGAGTATTCGGGGGCGATGTCTTTGGCGTTGGGCGATCTATATTGGTGTAGGGCGCCTGCGGTCTTAAGTGGCGCGTAGACCTCCATAGAGCCGCCCACAAAGATATCGGCCTGCGGGGCTTTAGCTTCGGCTAAAACGCGAGCGCTACCTTCACCTGCCGAAAACACCATGTATTCCAAGTTAATACCAGTGTCTTCTTTAAATTTTTTCTGTAGAGCCACCATGTCGCCCTCGTTTAAGGCCGAGTAGACAATGACGCTTTCGTTCGCGGCCATTAATGGGCCGCAGACAAACATGGATATGACCAAAATAGCCGGTAAAATCGCTGTCAAAAGCTTTTTCATAGAGGTTTCTCCTTTGCTCAATAAAAGTTTCTTTGTTGCCTGACGATTAATTCCACAAGATCGGTGCGGATATAATCCAAAGAATAAAAGATAGGTCTGCCGCTTAGATCGAGGTGTAGGCGCTTTAAAAGAAGGGCCAAATCGCCTAGCGTTTTTAAGGCTTCCTCGTCGTAGGGACTATTGGGATTTAAGGCTGAAATGCTGGTGACGGCGCTGGCTATTTTTAGGCCACATTCCTTTTCCAGATGGACAAAGATGGAGTCCTCTAATATGCCGCGCTCTAGGGTATCGCCTACCTCTTCTTCGATGAAGATGTTCCAGGCCATGGCAATGACCGTATCGTCGGCCTTGCGGAGGCGCTTTACGGCGATGACCTTTTGGTTTTCTTTAAGATCGAGTTTTTCGGCCCACTCGGGCTCTGGATCTCTTTTAGTTAGCTCTAAAATTTCAGCGCTAGCCAAAAACCCGGCCTCGCGGATGAGGGTCCCGGTGCTCATAAGATCGTTTAAGGTGTTTTTAACCGGCGTTATGGCGCCGCCCAAAAAAGTCCCGGCCCCGCCTTTAACGACAATTACGCCGTCTCGCTCAAGTAGTCTGTAGGTTTCTCGTAAAACCGTTCGGCTGACGCCGAACTCCTTGGCCAGGGCGATTTCCGAGGGCAGACGATCGCCTTGGGAAAGTTTCTGCCGGTTAACAAAGAGACGGAGCGAATCTCTAACCATTTCATAGCCTGAGGCTTTTGTGTAACCCGAAGTTCTGATTTTTATATCCTCCTGAAATCTTAGGTTTTTATCCTACCTGTCTGACAAGTCCAATCACATTTTAGGGCCATCTTGTAAAATTTTATGGCCTCAATTCGTAAAATCTCCGACAAATTTTAAAGGGCTCCAGCTTTGAATCTCCTTCTTTAACAGAGGATGTCATTTTCAGCTGGAAGGGCCCTGATTTTTTGAAAAAAAACAGAAATTATTTATATATTTTACAAATATTTAACTGAAATAGCGGAGAGATTAATTTTTTTAAGTGTCAAAAAATTTTTTAATTGGCTTTACAAATGCTCTTGTCATATTTTAGGTATAAAAAAATTTTCCCCAATAATAACTGGTACTTAGCCCAAAACCAAGGCCTCTTTGTTTGGGCTTTGTTGTCAAGTATAATTTATGACAAATAAAATAATTTTCTCTGTATTGACATTTAATATTTGAAGTATAAAATAACGTTTGTCTACGGATTCCAATAGAACCAGCCATTGCAGGCAGCAATAAGCCGAACCGCCTACGACAAGGTTAAAAAAGACTTTTAACCTGTAACATCTAGGAATATAGCGGCTAACCGTCGCTCGCTACGATGCACCATCTTGAATTTTAATGGTATGAAAAATGGTCAATAGCCCTAGCCAAACTTTTAAATCCCTAGTTGACGTCTTAGTTACGCGAGCTAGCCAATCTGGAAGTGACCCCTATCTGCGTTTTTTGCCTAACGGCGCCGAAGAGGGTGGAGTGAGCTGGTCTTTCGCCCAGCTAGATCAAAAAGCCCGGGCAGCGGCAGCGGCCATTTTAGAGACAGGCTTGGGCGCAAATCGTCCGGTTTTACTGTTACTGCCGCCTGGCGAGCATTTTGTGGCCGGGTTTTTTGGCTGCCTGTACGCCGGGGCCATCGCCGTTCCCATGACGCCGCCGGGACTGGCCCGCATGTCCCGTAGTTTTACGCGCATTAAAAGCATTATTGACGACTCTAAGGCCCAATTGGTTATAAGCGCCAGCCACCTCATCGAGGCCGTGGATAAGGTTTCCAGCCGCGTTGAATCCTTAGGTGAGGCCCGTATTATCAATATCGATCAAGTCGATGACAGTTTATCGAGCGCTTGGCAGCGGCCAGATATTAAAAGTGAAACCTATGGTTGGCTTCAATACACCTCAGGGTCCACCAGCCGCCCCAAAGGCGTTATGGTCTCCCATGGAAATATCGTAAGTAACGTCATGAGTATTAGCGAGGGCATGACGCTAACCGGCATGAAAGCCACCGTCTCTTGGCTACCGCCATTTCACGATATGGGCTTGGTGGCCGGCATATTGGCGCCAGCTTATATGGGGATGCTAACGGTTTTAATGCCGCCCATGGCCTTTTTGCGTAGGCCGGCCAACTGGTTTGAGGCCGTAGCTAGATACCGCGCCGAAGTTACCGGCGGACCAAATTTTGCCTTTGATATTTGTGCGGAAAAGATTCGCGACGAGCAGTTAGATGGGCTAGATTTAAGCTCCATTGAGGTCATGTTCTGCGGATCTGAGCCGGTTAATTATCAGACAGTTCAGAGGTTTTGTCAGCGCTTCGAGATAGCCGGCTTTAAAGCCAAGGCCTTTTATCCTTGTTACGGGCTAGCTGAAAACACCTTGTTTGCTACCGGGGTCAAGCGCGGTCAGGGAGCTAGCGCATTAGATCTCGATAGACAATCTTACGCCGCCGGTCTAGTTAAGACCATCACAGAACAAAGCCCAAACAATAGTCAGACAGATAAAGTTATCAACTTAGTTTCCTGCGGAACTAGCGGCTCGTTAAATCAAGTTCTCATAGTAGACGCCCAAACCAAGCAAAGGCTTAATGAGGGGGCCATCGGGGAAATCTGGTTAGGCGGGCCTAGCGTGGCTAAGGGATATTGGGACAAGCCTGAGGCTTCGCGTGAGGCCTTTATGGCTTACGAAAACACCCACAATACTGGTCCGTATTTTAGGACCGGCGATTTGGGATTTTTATTGGACGGTCAGCTCTATATTTCTGGCCGCATTAAGGAAATGATTATCGTTTCTGGCCGAAATTTCTTCCCCCAGGATCTGGAGCAGTGCGCGGTTTTAGCCCATGAGGGGTTGATTGAAAATGGGGCGGCGGCTTTTGGCGTAGAAGGTAGCGGGACCGAAGAGGTAGTCTTAGTTTTAGAGTCAAAGCTTAAGCTAGATCAATACCCAAAGGCTATCGCTAAAATTAGAAGGGCCTTGGGCGAAGAATTTGACCTAAATCCCAAAGCTATTTTGTTTGTTAAGCGTCACGGCCTACCCAAAACCACAAGCGGCAAGATTCAGCGCACTTTATGCCGGCAGATGTATTTGGAGGGCGCCTTTGAGGTCATAGAAAAATGGGAAGCAAAAGATCGAAGTACTAATATTTCTGGCTCTCATATTTCTGGCTTTGAAGATCCCCCATTAAACAGTCAAGATCGCTTTATTTGGCAGCGCTGGCTCTCTGATGGCTTGGAAAGCCGTCTAGGCTTAGAAAAGGGGAGTATTGATCCTAAACTACCCTTCAGTAGTTTGGGCTTAAATTCTAGAGCCGCAGTTGGTCTGGCCGCTGATCTGGAGGAAATTTTAGGCCGCGATTTGCCATTAACCTTACTTTACGATTACGGCCATATCGAAGCTCTTTCAGAGTATCTATCGGGCTCGGAGAACCAATTATCTTTTAAGACGACTTCCGTCGCCTGCGAGCCCATCGCCATTATTGGTGCGGCCATACGGGCGCCGGGGGCCGAGACAATGGAGGCTTTTAGCCGTCTTTTATTGGAAGGCCTTGACGCCATCACCGAAATCCCAACCGATCGCTGGCCAAAGGATGCTTACTACAATCCCGACCCGGACGAGCCGGGCTGCACCAACACGATTTGGGGAGGATTTTTAGCCGGCGTCCGCGATTTTGATCCCTCTGTCTTTAGGATTTCGCCTCGCGAGGCAAGCGAGATGGATCCCCAACAGCGACTCCTCTTGGAGGTAAGTTGGGAAGCCTTAGAAAGAGCGGGTACTTCCCCGGATAAACTCCAAGGTAGTCGAACTGGCGTCTTCGTGGGCCTAAGCACTCACGACTACGGCCTACTTAGATTATATAGCGCCAAACCTTTAAACGGCTATGTGGGCACTGGTAACGCCTGTAGCGTGGCCGCTAACCGCTTGTCATATTTTTACGGGCTCAAGGGACCGAGCTTAGCTATCGATACGGCCTGCTCCTCATCACTAGTAGCCTTGCACTTAGCTTGCCGCAGTTTACTTAATGGCGAATCGGATATGGCCTTGGCCGCCGGAGTTAACGTCATTTTAAACGTAAGCGGCTCGGTAATTTTTGCCAAGGGCCATTTCATGGCCCCGGACGGCAGGTGTAAAGCCTTCGATGAAAAGGCCGACGGCTACGTGCGCTCAGAAGGTTGTCAGGTCGTAGTCCTTAAGAGATTAAGTCAGGCCATCAATGATGGCGACCACATTTTAGCTCTGGTTAGGGGTTCGGCTGTCAATCAAGATGGCTCAACTAACGGCTTAACGGCCCCGAGCGGTCAGGCCCAAAGGGCAGTTATCTTGGAAGCCTTAAGGGAGGCTGATGTAACGCCCTCTGACATCGATTATATTGAGGCCCACGGAACGGGAACTAGCTTAGGCGATCCCATTGAAATAAACGCCCTGAAAGAAGTTTTTGGCGGCTCTCGCCCTAAAGATCGGCCCTTAGTTATTTCATCGGTTAAAACTAACATTGGACATTTAGAGGCTGCCGCAGGCCTGGCCGGGGTCATTAAAGCTCTCTGCGGCCTAGAAAAAGAAGTCATCTTTAAGCATCTACATTTAACAAAGCTAAACCCTCAGATCCAAATAGATAGCATTCCAGCTGTCATTGCTACCGAACATTACCCTTGGCTAACGTCGCCTGAGAGGTTAAGGAGGGCCGGCGTTAGCTCCTTTGGCTTTGGCGGCGCCAACGCCCACGTAATCTTGGAAGAATGGATAAAGCCGCCTAGGCCAAATAGCCTTAGGCAAGATGGAGTATTAACTCTCTCGGCTATGACTTATGAGCAGTTAGTAAAACTCTCATTAAGCTATGCCCAAGCTATTGAAGCTATCGAAGCTACCAAAGCTACCGAAGTTATCGAAAATCTAACGGCTAGCCAGGTAGCTGATGTTTGCTATACCACTAATGTTGGCCGGGCTAGTCATAGCTGGCGCTTGGCTTTAAATAGAAAAAACGATCTCACAGAAAATCTAAAAAAACTGGGATCTTTATCAAGCCATCAAAAGCCCAGCTTTGTTAGAGAGGTTAAAGAGCTTTCAGCTCGGCGAGATTTTGTCTTCT
>JAITJB010000133.1 GCA_031279155.1 Deltaproteobacteria bacterium
CATAAATGAAGTGAGCTTGATCGGAGTATTTTTCGGTCACGCCAATTTTAACGCCGCGCAAGAGGAAGGATTCAAGGGCATCGGCGGATTGTATTGCGGCGGCAGTTAAAGCTTCGAAGTAAATCGTTTGTTGTTCGTCTAACATTTGAGGCCTCATTGTTGTTTGGCAAATAAAACCTTGGTCTATTCTTGTTTTTAAAGGCAATGTCTATCAAATGTTGTACCGTAAAGAACAAGCCTCTTTCGCCTTCAACGAAAGATGAAAGTGAAATCTAAAATTCGGATGCCATCTTGGCTATCACATCTTGGCTGTCAGTGGTACTTTAAAAAAGTATATCATTTTGGCCTTAGATTCTCAGCCAAAAATTGCTCGCCATAAAGGGTGAGGTGGGGTTGGGTGGGTAGCTTTTGGCAAAAAAAAGCGCGTCAGCTAGCCGTTCGCTTGCTGACACGCCTTTTTCTTGTATGTGATTTTATTTTAGCCCGTGATTTTTTTGTGGGCTGACATTTTTTTTCGCCCCTAAGTATTAATCCTTGGGCGGCTCAACGGCCACGGTTTGACGGGCCCCGCAGTAGGGACAGAACTTGAGGTTGGCGGTTGGCAAGGGCTCGGAGCAATTTTGACATCTGGCCGGAATGGGGCACAGTTCAACTATAAGTTCCCCGGCCCTGACCGGAACCATCTGCTTGGTATGCTGAAAGTCGGCCGTTTTAAGGATCCTTTTGACCATAGCCGGGATCTTAGAGGAGACGGCCTTTTCCTGTTTCATAATGGAGATGTTAAATAGCTCGGCCCCTGCGTCTACTAGATCGCCCTCTTTAACGTACATGACCCATAGATCGCCGTTCATGGGGGCGGTGACTAAGTAAGGATCGGAAGCCGATGGGGTGTCGCCGCCAGGGTTGGCGGCTACGGCGTCGGGGACCGGCGCGCCTACTTGAGCGGCGTGAACCATGATCTCAGAATCTAAAAGGTATCTAACAACCACCTGGCCCTTTTCGTCTTCGGGCTGAATATTTAAGATGGTTATTTGATGGGGTTTACCCTTGGTGTCCAAGAAGGTCGAGGTCTCATCGTGCCTTAAGCCCTCAAACCAGACGTCTAAGGGTAGATTGTTGGGATCGCCAAACTTTTGCCTAAAGCGGATGGTCTTTAAGGCGTCGCCTGGCTGATTTAAATACATGACAAACTCTTCGTCAGTGGGTTCTCGCTTAATGAGCTCAGCTAGGATCTCCCGCTCGGCGTTCATGTCGGGATTTTTGAGGTGATCTAACGGAGAATCTGTCCGGCGCTCTCTAACGGCCTTTTCCCAATCATTACTAAAGGCGCTCTGGTAGACCCAATCGGGCGGAAAACCCAAGGGCAGCCTGCCGAAGCGGCCTAAAAGAAGGTCGCGGAAGGCGTCGTTACAGTCTCGGTAGATGATAAGCCTATCGTGAGCTAAGGCGTCGTCGACCTGATCCTCGGGGGTGTGGTTGACGCGATCGAGCACGTCTAAGAGAAATTTTACGGCCTCAGGTCCGCCGCGCCTAAAAGCCGTGCTTACAGCTAAGAAGGCCGTGTTCCAGGTTATTTGGCTGCCAGGGGTCACGTCGTGGTAGCGGACGATGCGGCGGACGCCAGCTAAAAAGGTCAGCATCTGCGGCAAAAACTGGATGTAACCCTGCTTAATGGCCCCTTCTTGGGATGATGACGTTGCTCCGCCTGGCATGCCGTGGAGGACCACGTCGTGGTCAATGCCATTAAAAAAAGTCGGCGCATAGCGGTCGTAGTAGGGCATGATCTGCTTAAGTACGAAGTTAGCCGACCGTATGACCGGGCGGTTTAGGGCAACTGGCAGGCCCAATTCCTCTTCGATATAAGCAGCTGTGGCTAGAAGATCGCCTTGACCATAACTGCGAACCGAGGCCCCTAAGGCGGCGTCAACTATTTGACAGCCGGCGGCGGCCGCCGCCCCCACGCTAGGGACAAATAGGCCGTCAGTGTAGTGGCGGTGGTAATGGAGGACCAAATCTGGCCAGCGCTTCTTAAGGGCCAGCACTAAGGCCCTGATAAACCTCGGCGGGCAGACGCCGGCCATGTCTTTTAGGCCCAAAGCTATATGGCGGGTGATAGCCTTAGTCGATAAGCCGGAAGCCTTAGAGCACATGTTGATGATGGATTCTGAGGCCTCAAGGTAGTGATCGACGGTAAAGCCCTCGCCAAATGATAAAGAGACGGCTGGCTCAAATAAGACGTCGGAGTTAGCTAAGATGACCTCGGCTAAGGGCATCATGTTTTCAGCGTGGTTTAAAAAGTCAAAGCACCTAACGACGTGGAAATGATGGCAGATAGTCTCGCCGGTTAGCCGCATTAAGGAAGCTGGTTGAGGCTTATAACCTAGGATGTTAGTTGAGCGGACCAGAATTTGTTTTAAGGTCTTGGGAGCAAATTGGTTCCAGCTGCGAGCCTCTGAAAAGGGGTAGGTCATGTTGGCCATCATGGCCACGTGAAAATGGGCCCCGCCGCCGGTTTCCAGAGAAAACAGACCGGCCTCATCTAAGTAGGGACCGACTAAGGCGTCTTCGGCCAAGCGGAAGCGGTTGCCGCTATTGGATTGAGTCATGTCCCGGCAAGTGGTGTCGGAAAAATGGATGACTTTGGAATCGCGCACGTAGTCTAAGAGGGCCTTGCGGTCGCCCCTAGGGTAGGGCGAGGGCCGCAAAAAGGAGGGCTCAAGACGCGGTAAAACAGGGTTAAAGCGATCTAAGCGCGGGCACTGACTAGCCCGGTAGCGGCCCAATTGGACAAAGGGGTTGTAGCCGTGGGCCGATATCTCGGCGGCTAAGCGGCCTAAGAGTTCGGCTTCGGGGATAAAATCAGAGTACTTAAGGAGGCTGGGATTTTGGCTGATAAAGTTGGTGGTGAAATCAGCTGTCCGGAATTTTGGGTGCCTCAATAAGCTGCGGAAGAAGGGGATGGTGGTTTTTAGGCCGCCAATAGTGTATTCGCCTAAAGCCCTATCCATAATGCCGATGACCTTAGGCCAGTCGCGGCCAAAGGCTATCAAAAGGGAACCGGCGGAATCGTAGTTAGACGGAAAGTCGTAGCCGGCCGACAAGTTGGAGTCAAGTCTTACGCCAGGCCCGCCAGGGGAGACGTAGCGGGAGATGAGGCCGGAATTGGGGGTAAAGTCGTTTTGGGGATCTTCTAAGTTGATGCGGACCTGCATGGCCACTAATGACGGCTTGTTGCGCTCTTCGTTGATCCTAAGTTCGCCGCCAAAGGCCACGGCAATTTGCTCTTCCACTAAGTCGATGCCGTAGCGGGTTTCAGTTATGCCGTGCTCAACTTGGAGGCGGGTATTGACCTCAATGAGGAAGGGCCGCCCTTCGGGGGTAATTAAAAATTCAACGGTACATAAAGAAGAATAACCCACCTCCCGGACGAGAGCGCAGGCGTAGGATTTTAGAGACTTTCTAAGATCGCTAGTTAAGCCTTCCCAAGGACTCGGGGTTATCTCGATAAGTTTCTGGTGATTTCTCTGGATAGTGCAGTCGCGCTCATCGAAGGCGAAGACGTTTCCATGTTGGTCAGCGATGACTTGGATCTCGATGTGGCGGACGTTATCGAGCCTTTTCTCCACAAAGAGCCTGGGATTTCGGAAGGAAGCCTGGGCCA
>JAITJB010000142.1 GCA_031279155.1 Deltaproteobacteria bacterium
GCCTATTGGCAAAACTTCTCCGCTAGAACTATTGGCTAGAACTAGCCGCCAGAACTTATCGTCAGAACTATTCGCGAGACCTGTTAGCAAGCTATGGTTGGCCAGAACTATTAACAAGACCTATTCGCGTGCCCTAGCATTGTAAGGCCTTAACCCCGAATTGGTTATAAGCCTTTTTGGCCTAACAAAATAGCCATCAGGGGGCCATCATGGGGCCATCATAGGGATTGTACGATAGGTCTTGTCGCAAGTTGGGGGCATTAAGAAAATAAAAAAAATTCTAAGGCGAGATTTACTTGGTTAATCCGAGCGTATTAAGCCAAGAAGTTACTTTGGTATTTGGTACTTTAACTTTTGGACTGTCCGATGGATCCCTATCGAAGGCGCTGATTTCGATCCCTTGGCCGATGATAGCCTTAGGACTTAGTTTTTTTATGTCGTCTAAGCTGCGCCCAAAACGGCTGCCCCCGTGGGTGACCAGGGGATATATTGTCTTAGCTGAAAAATCATAAGCTTCCAGGAAGGTGAAGACGCCCATGGGTAGAGTGCCCCACCAATTGGGATAGCACAAAAAGATGATATCGTATTGGGCCATGTTCTCTACGCTTCCCGAAAGGATGGGGCGGGCGTTTTTTTCTTGCTCCTGTTTGGCAACTTCGGTACAGGCGTTGTAGGTATTGGGATAAACGATTGAGGTTTTTATCTCAAACAAATCCCCGCCAGTTGCTTGAGCGATTTGACCGGCTAAGGCTTTGGCGTTGCCGCTCCAGGAAAAATAGGCCACCAGAATTTTTCTGTCATTTTGGCTATTGGCCTCACTTGATTGAGCTTTCGCTTCCATAGTAACCCCTAGGCAAAAAATGGTTAGTACAAAAATTATAAGTTTCATTTTTTTCGCTCCTCTTGGCGTTTGATCGGTGTTTTAACGGTTTATCTCTCCATCCAAGCCTTTTTGGCGGCTTTTTTCTTCTGGGCTTATTTCTGGTGGGAGGTTTTAGCCAGCATATTTCTGGTTAGAAGTCTCTGGCTAGAAGCTTAGGCCTAGAAGTTAGATCTTTTTTTGGCTGAGAACTTACGGCCAAAATGGTATGCTTAAACAAATGGACTAGGGCCCGATTAATAATTGACAACGTGTCGGGTAATATATAGCAAATAAATTACACATTGTCAATTGCGTTTTTTATTTTTAAGCAGCATGAGCCAGAGTTTTTTTCTAAGGCAGGCCAAAGGCCAATCGTGTAGAATGAGGATAGAATAGAAAGGGGCATTCGATGGGTTTTGTCAGAGCAAGGACTAAAGAGCAAATTATCAGCCGTCAGAAAGAGATTATGGAGGCCTGCGACACGATATTTAGTCAAAGCGGCTATGAAAGCGTGAACATCAAGGCCATTGCCCAGATGACCTCCCTTCAGCGCCCGGCTTTTTATTTTTATTATAAAACCAAAGATGAGGTTTTACTTGACCTGTTAAAAAGGGAAATGCAGGCCTGGGACGCTTCCATGCAAGAGGTCATCGATGCCACTGAATCTATGACCAAAGAGGAATTCGGCTCTTTTTTAACGGATATGCTGGCCCCCCGCGAAAAAATGCTAAAACTATTGACTCTTCTATGCACCAATATTGAAAATCAATGCAGCGTGGAAAAATTGGCCGATTTTAAGAGAGATAGGGGCGGATCTTTACTAACGATCAGAAAAGGCCTTGATAAATTTTTCCCTAAGGTAAGTTCCTCTAATAAAGACTTTTTTATAACGTCATTTATGGCTTACACTTTTGGCTTATTTCCGCTGGCCTTCCCGACCAACAAACAGATCGAAGCCATGAAAATGGCCGGGCGAGAGCCCCATCCCCCAAATTTTAGAGAAACTTTCTATCGCGGTATTATGCTTTTTTTATCGGATTTGGCAGATAATCAAGACTAAAGCTAGAAAACTAGCATAGAAGGCTTAGATAATAAGCTCTCCCAACCGGGCTCGCGTAAAGAAGGCGGGATTTCCTCTTGATACCATTCGCCTGCCGTAAATGGCCAGCTATCGCCTACGGTCATTTGGGCCAAGGCCCTGAGATTATCTAAGGAAAAGGGCTTAGAGGCGAAAAGCTCTAAGGCGCCAGCGGCGGCAAAGCCGCCCGGAGAGGCCGGCTCCTCAAAGCCTATGGGTAGCATGCCGGCGGCTAAAAGGGGCTCTAGAGGGTTTGGCCATTGTTCTTTCTTGAATATTAATTCTGAGGTCAGTGATGAGTCATCGCTGGCCTTTTGGTTTTTTAAATCTGGAACAAAACTCTCTAAATCAATTTCCAGGATCTGGGCTACCGGGAGCAACAGGAGCGGCAGATAGTCGATCATAAAGACCCCGCCGTAGGTAGTTAGGCCGTGGGAGGCTAGGGTCAGATAGTCCAAAAATAGCCCGGGGATCAAGTGGCCTTCGGCTAAGGCCGTGGCTATCGGCTCCGGCTCAAGGGGAAATTTCATTGATATTGCTGAGAGAAAAGTCCGGTTGCCACTAGTCTCAAGGCTCAAAGGGCTTCGGCAGCCGCGAGCGTCTACGCCCCAAAAAAAGACCGTGCCCTTACTTGGTTCTGCCTTTCCTTTGGCATTTATGCCGCCTAATAGAGACCCTGACCAGGCGCCCGTGCGGTCAGCTAAGACCTTAACTACCTCTGAGCGTATGCCCTGGTTAAAAAGAACGTGGGCTATCGGGCTTAGAGAGTCGAACATATCGAAGGCTAGGCTTGAGGCTACTAAGGCTTCGAGATCTATGTGGATTAAGGGCGGGATATTGGCCATTAGATTTGAAGGGGAGTCAAAGCGATCGCGCCAAACTAAGGCAGCTAATTTTGAAGCCTGGGTGAGGAAGTTTGGACTATCAAGAAAATATTGGCTCAATAAATAGTTTTCAACAAAATCAAAAGCCATCTTCTTTTCGGATTCGGTCCAAAGCGGCAGGTTTTTCAAGCGTTCTAAGGCGGCTGTTATGCTCTTTTTGGTAAGTACCGGGGCCCGGGAAGTTAAAACATGATCCATCGAGCGGCTAAATAGGCGCAGCTGAGGGCGCCGGCCCTGGGCTACGCGCCGGCCAATTAATAAGCCCCCCGGGGCGGTGGGGTTATTGAGAGGAACATTGGAAGAGGCCAATACCACCAAAGGTGAAGTTAAGCCATCTTTTTCTAATCCCTTTAAAAGAGAAGATAACCCAAAGATCATAGTCCCCTGGACCATTTCGGGGTGGGTTTCGAAACCGTGGTGGTTGGCCGAAAGTACCGGGTGGCCATTTGATAAGCTTTTAACGGCCGCTTCGATTATCTCCGGCTTTGTTCCGGTAGAAGCGCTAACTCTTCTAAAAGCAGATAAGATGGTATCTGCGGGCTGGCGCCTTGGGTTAGTTAGCTTGCGGGAAATTTGGGCAAAAGTGGCCTCACGAAATTTATCTACAAAGGCCATGGCGCCTGGCAGGATCTTTTGTAGTTTAGTTGCGATCATTTTATTTCTTAGGCTCACTTGAGGTATTAAGGTAACCGTAGGCTAGGCTGGCCAAGGCGATGAGGCCTCCAAAGACGCCTAAACCAAAAGTACCCCAAATACCTAAGGCCCCACCCAAAATAACCGGGCCAGTAGTCTGGGAAACGCGGCTGATGGTTGCAGCTAGCCCTAAAGACTCGCTAGATCCAAGCTCTGAGGCCTCAGGAAGGCTTATAATGGCGGCGGAGTGACCGCTTTCGGTTATAGACTGAGATATGCCCAAGAAGACCATGGCCAAGATAGCTCCCAAGAGAGTTGGCCAAGCTAGATAAGATATCGAACTCATAGCTGCGGCCAAGCCCGCCCCCACCAGCCAGGGGGAGAGGCGACCACTGCGGTCCATGGCCCGGCCCAGAGCCGGGGCTAGGACGATAATGATAATCGACATCAGAAAGTTTAGGCGGCCGGCCATGGACGGGCCGTAGCCGAGCTCAAATAAGCGCAAGGGCAGGTAGTAGTTCATGAGGCCTATGGCGGCGGCCGCCGCCGGGGAGATGCACAAAAGGATCAGGCTCAGAGGCCGGCGGCGGCTTAGAAAGATCCAAAGCCCCTTGAGCATGCCGGCTGTGCCCCGTTTAGTCGGAAGCAAGGCTACAATCGCTGGCGGCATAGGCGATAGAAACTTCCAAGAAAATGCCAACAAGCCGAAAATTATGGCTGATAAACCGTAGACAAAGTCAAAACCAAAGCGGTCAGCCAAAATTCCGCCGATGAGGCAGCCGCAGGTCCCGCCGGCAAAAAAGCTGGCCGCAATATCGCTAAAAGCTTCTCCCTGGCGCTCGGGGCCTAAGGAGGAGGAGGCGATAAGGTTAAAGGGTAGATTTATAAGTCCGTAGCCAAAGCCCGAAAGCCCCAAGGCCATGACAAATAGAAGCGGCGAATTAGTTAGGCAGCTGGTAAGAGCGCCAAGAGCTGCGACGACTAGTCCGATGGTAACTAAGTTTATGACCCTTTGCCCAATACCAAAGCGGCCCGAGATGAGCATGCCTAAACCCGTCATTAAAAAGCCCATGGCTACAGGGAGCCCTAAGAGTACGTCCCTAGGGATAACGGAATCAGCCGGGCTTATGGCCGCCATCTTGAGCGGGGTAAAGCTTAGAGGGGAATCCACGCACATTATGGCTATGAAAATGACTAGCCTTAAGCGCTCTAATTTAAATTGCCTCTCGCGAGGTACTATGGTCGTAAAGCTTGCTGGCGAGGAGGTAGAGGCCGTCCTAAGCCTGGCGGCCAGATCGCCGGCTAAGACCCTAGCCATCTCAATGATGGCCAGAACCGTTACCAAGGTTAAAAAGAGGTTATCGAGAGCTAAATCGATTCTGGTGGCTCTAATGGCCGAAGGCGATAGCCAAACCTCAGCTTGACCATTACTATCTATGGGGGCTGAGACTAAGAGATCAGATGGTGGTTTTTTGGCTATCTTAGGGTAGCTTAAATGAGTATTGGGGGTTTTAACGACGATGGCTTCGGCATCCGGGAGGCTTCCTAAAAGCTTAGCCAGATGATTCTTTAGATCGGCTATTTTGGCTAGATCGACCCCTTGGGAAGAAATCCTCTCAAGATCGATAACCAGGTTACTGAGCACCTGGTGGGCCTGAGAGCGCGATAATTCCAGGTGACGCTTAACCAGCTCCGGAAATGAGCTTAAGGTGAAGATGCCTTGGCCTAAAAGAAAGGGAGCTAAAATCAGACAGTAGAGACCAATCCGGCTTAGGCGGCCTTTAGCTTGCCGGCGGACCCCCCAAATCATGGCTAGTCCCGTGAGCCCGGCTGACAATACCAAGACAAATAGGCCGGTCCCGCCCACAGTTGTGGTGGCTAGACCTATGGTTTGCTCGGTTATATCGGTCTCATTGGGGGAGACGCCCAGAAGGCCCCAGATGCGCGATTGTCGATCGAAAATGGGCCTTATACGCCACAACCGGTCATCGGAATTAAAATTTAAGGTCTCATTTGGAGCTATGGGCCCTGGCGGCAGAGTTAGAAAACCCTCAATACCTAAGCCAAAGATAATCTGACCATCTGTTCCGATTATAGCCGCAAGCTCGGCGTCAGATCGGTCGGCGACCATTTGGAGATCTTTTTTAAGCCCCATGTAGCTATTGGGGGACAAGCCCAAATCTGCCACCGTTGTAAGTCTCTCCACCTGGCTCTTTAAGACGACGTCCTCAATTAAGCGATCGCTTTGGTCTTTGAATTTATCGAGAGAGACTAAGCTTAAGCCCAAATAAAGAGCTTGACCGGCGGCGAGCAAAAGGGCGGCCAGCCAAAAAGGCCAATATGAGGAGATCCTAGCCGGGATTTTGGCTAGGATTCCTTTAAAGTCCCTCATTGGGCTACCACCGGATCAATATGGTCGGATTTATGATTTAAAGACCAGTCGCTAACGTAGAGCTCATCGACCACCGCTAAGAGGTCGAAGGGCGGATCCCAACCGATATCTAAGGCCGTCTGGAAGTTTAAGGCCATGGTCAGGGGAGGCGCGTATATCTGAGGGATGCTCCTAGGGATTTTGCCTTCGATTATCTCTTTGAGAACTTCGGCTCCAAAGCGGCCAGAGTTCGTATAATCGTCTTCGCCTAAGCTCATCAGCACCCCGAGCTTAGTTTCTGATGGGCCTTTTTGGGAAAAGGTAGGTAATTTCTTTTGGATCAAGGGGGCTAAAATTTGCTCCATAGAGCTTTCAACCATGCCGTTAGAGACGGTTAAGTAGACGGCCTCGCTCTTTTGACTTAGTTCTTCTAAGCACTTAACGAGATTTTGATTGCTCTCTTCTACCGAAGCTAGTTCCAAGGAGGTCACGCAGGGAACTATGGTAAAACCCCTCTCAGCGGCTGTCCGCTCGATGGTTTCTATCCCCATGGTGGCCTTACCTTCATCGGTGGAATCGTAGGGCACCCCTAGGGTTGAGAACCCGAAAATACTGTGAAACATGGAAAGTTGACGCTCAATTTGACCGGCCTCAACCTGGACGTGGACATGGTCAAGTCCAGAGTCTTCATTGGTCAAGGAAATTCCGGCGCTGACGGGATCGGTACTGGTTATGGACATGACCGCGACATCGTGCTCGTTAGTAGCCACCATTAAGCTAGCCACAGTACCAAAAGCCAAAATAAGATCCACATCACCTGCCTCTAGGCGGTCCAAGATGGCCTGCTTAAGCTCAGGATAGTTTTTCTCCTCCCAACCAGCCGAAAAAAATCCATCTTTTAAAAAGATCAATCGGTCACCCCCGGCTTCGGTAGATAACCATTGCCAAGTAGAGAGCGCGTCATCGTCGACCGGAGTGGGGACAGCCTTGTTTTCGATCAGACCTAGTTCAGCTAAGCGCTGAGCTAGACCGGCTAAGTTCATTACGTAGTCGTGGTAAGGTCCGGCTTCAACGTATATTACCCGCCAAGGTTGCTTGGCTATTTCTTGTGTGGAATCAGCTGCTGATGAACTTTGGGCTCTGACTACCGAAGAAAACGACATAGCGTTCCAAGCCAAAAATACAAAAATGATAGTTAATAGGAGAGTCCTACCGACTGAGGCGGGGCGTTCAAGAAGCTTAAAAGAGTTTTGGATAAAGATAGAACTATCACGGGCGATGAATGAAGAGGAAAAGAGCGAGAATTGAGATGGGTTTGACATTTGAGCGCAATATATCTCCAGAAAGCTCTTTATCTGAGCTTCTAGGTGTAAAGATAAGATGACAGCAAGTTATTGGCTACGTTTTGAATATTTTTTTCCAATACATGCTTGAAAAATAAGATTTGAGGTCTTAGTAACATAGTCAATATTAATATTGACTATGTTACTAAGACCTCAAATCTTATTTTTCAAGCATGTATTGGAA
>JAITJB010000149.1 GCA_031279155.1 Deltaproteobacteria bacterium
TGCCGGGGTCCTCTCCCTGATAGTAAACCGAATATCTGGTCTTGCCCCAGGCAAAGGCGCCTTCAAAACCGATGGAGAAAGCGCCCCAGGTTTGGGTGAAGGCCGGATTAATTACGAAAGTATAATCCTTCTCCGTGCCAACAACCAAAGAACCATTGGTATAACCATTAGCTCCAGGGTCTAAATAATCAAGCAGATCCTCAAGGCCATCACCTATAAGGAAATTGCTAACACCGGATACTGTATAATTGCCATTAACACTTTGATTATAGGCAGCATTAACATTAACAGACTTGTCACGATGATAAATGAAGCCAAGGCTGGCGCCGCCACCGTCCCAAGTGTACCGGGGCTCAATGCCAAAGCGGTCGATATCGCCGTCTTTCACATTTGCGTTCCCAGTGTTAGAAGAATACTTAAAGTAGTAAGCGGCCAGACCAAAGCCATTGTCAAAGCTCTTGTTGTAGGTAATGCCGTCTACGACATCGTCGAAGTCGAAAACCTTACCGCCAGCATAAAAGTTGCCGTGGATGCCCCAAGAGAGATTGTGACCAAGGGTGAACAAACCGCCGTCGGTACCAGGCGATCCATCAGCCAAACGACCGATGCGGACCGTGCCCCAAGGCTGCTTGATGGTGGCGAAGAAGGCCCTGGACTGAGCGTTGATACGAGCGCCAACTCCATACTCGCCCCAATTTGCCCAGTGAGGCGCCCGAATCTGCCAAGTCACATCAATTTCTTCGGTAGCATGGAAGACCAACTGGAACTGAAAACGGTGCCTGAACATTGAAGTTTTTGAAGCGGCGTCGTCATTCCAACCGCGTTCGTAATTAACAACATTAAAATGCTGCAAGCGGTAGTAACCGCTAAAATCAACGGCGGTCTCGGCTAAAGCCGGAACCGCCATGGCCACCAGCATAACGCCGATGGCTAACGATAAAATCTTTTTCATCCTGTTTCTCCTTGATGAAAATGGTGATAACCAAATACGAACCTCCTAAATACCAGCCCAACGACGGGATTGGTATGCGCCCAATTTGGTCTGTATATTGGTTTTCCGCTATGTAGCGGGGCTTTTATAATGCCCAACGGTGGCAGCTTATCAAAAAAACTCTAGACTTGCAACTATTTTTTTGACAATTTCTGCGGCCCTTTGATCGAGCAACGACGAAAATTAATTTGCAAAAATTAAGCCAAATCAAACATAAAAAAACATTCTATAATTTCGGGATGTTAGCCTGGATGCTACTGGCGGCTGAATACTGACTATGTAGAAAAAATACCACTATCAGAGGCCTTATTGAGCATTTTCGGCCACAATTGGCCAATGATTCTAATGACATCCAAGCCAAGGGCGAAATCTTCAAACCGCGTAAAGCTTGGCTGTTTGGGCTAGGAAATCTGGAATGGTGATGTGCTGCGGGCACTTTTCTTCGCACTCCCTACAGCCAACACAATTTTCGGCCCTCTCAGGCTGGGAGACCTGGACGCCATAAAAATAATGGCATCGTTCTTTAGCTTCCTGGGCATCAAAGAGATAGTATTGGTTGAGGAAGCCTAAGTTCTTGGGAATGTCTACGCCAGATGAGCAGGGCATACAGTAACCGCAGGCCGTGCAGTTGGTTTTCATCCTGGACTCGAAAAAGGCCCTGACTTGATCGATGGCCGCCAAATCAGCCTGGTTAAACTTCCCGTCAGTCCAGCTCTCAGCTATGGCCAGGTTTTCAAGGACCTGTCCTAAGGTGCTCATGCCGCTTAAAACTACCGAGATCTCTTTTTGAGCCCACAGCCAATTAAAGCCCCAAGCCGGGAGCGACCAGTCAGGGCGAGCCTTAGCCATGATAGCCCGGGGACCATCGGGCACGTGATCGACCAGAAAACCTCCCCTTAAAGGCTCCATAATGACCAGGCCGATACCTTTTTTGGCCGCCAGCTCAGCTCCGGCTATGCCGGCCTGATAATCTCTATCGAGATAATTATATTGGATTTGGGCCATGGCCCAATCATAGCTACCGACGATGCGCTCGAAGAGACTGTAGTTATCATGAAAGGAGAAGGATGGATACTTAATGCGACCGTCTCTTACGGCCTCATCAAAAAACTCCCTGATCCCCATCTCAACTAAGCCATCCCACACTGAAGCGTTTAAATTGTGGGCCAAGTAGAAATCGATTTGGCTTGTCTTAAGGCGTTTAAGCTGCTCATCTAAAAAGCGATCCATGTCCTCGCGCTTTTTAACTAACCAGGTTGGTAGTTTAGTTGCCAATAAGACTTTTTGGCGGTAACCATCGCTTAAAGCTTCGGCCACTAGCGGCTCGCTGGCCCCTGGCTGGTTGCGGTCAACCGAAGGGTGATAGGGGTAGGCGGTGTCGACGTAATTGATCCCACGGTCAATACAACGCCTGATCATCTCAATAGCTTGAGGGCGATCGATCTGATCCGGCTTAGGACCAACTAAAGGCAGTCTCATCGAGCCAAAACCTAGGATTGAAACTAATTCCCCGGTCTGGCCAATTTTTCTCTTGGGTATCATGGCTCAAAACTTTCTTACTTACTTGCAAGCAGGCAATCAATCAAGCAAGCATGCTTATCTGCCTGCCTGATTGCTTTTGGAAAAAAACAAAATTATCAATTTAATTGGGGCTTTTGTCGGTGAAGGCCGGGGCAGTGAACACCAGAAGCTGCGCTTGGGGATCTTGCCAGGCGTTGGGATTAAGACCAGCTTTAACCGCCGTGTGTCTGGCAAACTCAATAGCTGACCAGCCCTGCTCTTCGGCCACCACTGGCAATAAGACGCCGCGCCCATGGGGATGGAGGAGAAATAATCCATCGCGGCCAATGACGACATCGGCGATGTCGGCCAGGGGTTTGGGTTCGGTCAAAACCGAGATGGTAATCTCCAGATCCTTAAGCTCTGAGGCGGCCAAGGGCTCAAAGCGCGGGTCTTTGAAGCCGGCGGCTAAAACCATCTCCTGGATGGAATCAGCTAGGGGACATGAAAACTCGAATCGACCAATGCAGCCCCTTAGTTGATCAAATTTCTTTAAAGTAACAAAGACCCCGCCTTTGAGGCTTTTTAAAGCTTGCGGGGCTGGAGGCGGGGACTTGTGGTTGAGCCTGGCCAAAAGGATTTGGCGGCACCAGGCTAAGATTTCAGCTTTGAGAGAATCGGTTAACTCACCAGAGCTGTTTAGGTTATTATCATCTTCTTTCATGGTTGCCTCGTTACACGCGGCCCGGTCTCAGCCAAAAACAAACCACCATGGCCAACCCGGGGCGGAAGGGGCCAAAAAAACTAAAATCTCACTAAACTTAAGTCAAGCCATTTGACCGGCTTATTTAAAGTTAGGCTAACAGAGAAATTTTACTACCATATGGTTACTTTGTCCACGCCCGGCCAAGACGGAGGCTAATGCTGTGCTAGTGCCGACCTAAAGTTAAAGCCAATCCAGAGTTAAATCCAACCTAAAGCCAACCTAAGCTAAAACCAAGCCAAAAGTAAAACAAAGCCTTAATCATCGAAAAAAACCCGCCCCGGTCGAATATTTTCGCTTCGACAGGGGCGGGCTTAGAGCAGAGTTAATTGGTTTGCGCTAGGGTAAACCCATTTTCTCTGGTTAGAGGTTAAAACCAAGCCGAGGCCATATGGAACGGGCCGACGGCCTTTTCGCGAATAGAGGCTTTAAAGATGAAGCCCCGTCTTCGTCTGTGCACTGTCCAGCTTCAGCTCGTTGAGACACTGGGCCAAGCGATGGTAATCCGACAACAAGATCGTGTTGTTAGCTAGAGCATCCAATGTCCGGTCCTTGAGCAAGAGAAAGAGTCTCTCCGTTTCCATAAAACGGACCGAGCGGAGCACGCGCCCCTGCCAGGTGTCATTTAGGTCGCTCAGGGCCTGCGAGACGGCAGCCGAGTAGGATGGACTTCGACAGTCCGGCTTGATGGTCTCCGAAATGTCTTGGGCATCCCCATGGTGACAAACCAATAAACGCCGAATGGTTCGCAAAAGGCGCTCACGGGTGCCACCCAAGCCGCCGGCTAAAATGCTGGCCGTCAGCTCGTAGTCTTTTAGCATGCCCATGTTTTCCTCCGTGAAACATGTCCCAAAAAGGGAAAAAATCTCGGCATCCTTGCCGATACGACAATTACGTCGACATCCCATATCTTTTGTCTGCCGACGCTATCAACTTATCCTTTCTGGCGCTCCGACTCACCAAAAATCCATTCGGAATGCGGTTGGTTTCTAGTCTTTCCCTAAGTCATAGAGGTCTACGACCGCCTTCATAAGACCTTACGCATTTCTTATCGGCATGAAGTAGAAAAAAGATTAGAACTTTTTTACTATAATTATTTTATATTATAGCCAAAGAACATTCACGGTTCATCCAAGATCGTTAGAAAAAGGTAAAATTTGGACCCACCAGACCGAGAACATACCTAAGAGGTATAGCTGCAACTCTTTTAAAAATACCATTTCCTTGGGCGCAACTTCGGCCCGCCCAATAATAGAGCCACTTTTAGCCTTGATAGCTATAGAAAAATACGGCTATCTTTTACACCTGGCCATGGTGTGTTAACCTATGCCCAGAGGTATGTTAACTTGGATCACGTCTTACTCAATGCCTTTGATAGCGTTCTAACCCTTTTCTTAATGGGACTTCTCGGCTTCTATCTGGTCCGTAAGGGCCTGGTTAATCAAGATGCCAAAAATTTCTTACCTAGGTTCGTGGTGGGCTACGCCCTTCCGCTGTACCTTTTCTCCACGGCCATTAAAGAGCTCTCCCGGGGCGATCTGCCAGGACTTTTAACCGGCACCGCTCTGGCCGTAGTGACCATGACCCTAACCTTAATATTGGCCATGGTCTTTATCAGGGTTCTAAAAGTCCGTCAGGGCCGCCAGGGCCTTTTTGCCGTGGGCTTTACCTTCTCTAACACCATGTTCTTGGGTCTACCCATTAACGTGGCCCTCTTTGGGGAATCGGCCCTGCCCTTTGTTATCTCCTATTTTTTCTCAAATTCCCTTATGTTCTGGACCGTAGGTAGCTACCTAATGAGTTTAGACGGCCCGGGCCAAAAATCTCAGATATTTAGCCTAGAAACCGTCAAGAGGTTTTTTAACCCGCCGCTAACGGGTTTTTTAATTGGTCTCTTCTTAGTGGTCTTGGAAATCCCTATCCCAGGCTTTGTGGCCAGCTCAGCTAGAATGCTGGGCTCCACGACCACGCCGCTAGCTATCATTTTTATTGGTATGTCCTTAGCTGACTTGGATCTTAAAAGCCTGCGCCTGGAAAAAGATATAGTCTTCGTGATGTTGGGCCGATTTCTCATCTGCCCACTTATCACCATGACCCTGTGCTTGGCCGTAAACCTAAGCCCTGGCCTAAATAGGGTCTTTATCATCCAGTCATCTCTGCCCGTCTTAGCCAACTGTTCCATTATGGCCGGCTACTACCGCTCGGATACTTCTTTTGCTGTTCTTATAGTATCTTTAACTACGACTTTAAGTTTATTTACCGTGCCACTATTTAGATTATTAGTCTCATTTATCTAGATCGCTAGGTCCTTCGCTGGTGACGGCTAAGAGAGCCGGATATTTTTTTAGTTTATACGGCATGACGTTTCGCTTAAGGCCCAACAGATCGGCGGCCTTGGCCTGGACGCCTTTGGTCAAGATTAAAGCCCGGCGAAGCATTTGCTCTTCCATGCTAGCTAATATGGATACTAAGTCGCCCCCGTTGGGGGCTACTTCTGAGAGCTTCTCCGATAAGGGCGTAGGCGGGAGCTGCGCCCATTTATCCCACTTGTACTTAAAGACATTGCGCCTAAGGCCCAAGGTGTCGGCGGCCCGACTCTGGACGCCTTGGGCCATGGTTAAAGACCGCCTAATAAGCCCCTCCTCGAGAGCCGAGAGGGCTTGGGCTAAGCCCACGGTCCTTGGAACGATCTTTAAGGCCGGCTCAGGCCAGCTATCGTTAGCCTGGCCAAAAACCGGCCCGGCCCAATAAAGGCCTAAATCCTCATGAGATTGATTTTGATGATTATTATCAGAGCTTAAAGAGCTTGTAAGGCCTCTTGCTTCTCCATTGGCATCCCCGCCTGAAACCTCGCCTGCAACCCAATTGGCAACCCTCCCTGAAACCTCGCCTGCAACCCCATTGGCATCCCTGATTTCTACCTCTCCTGCAACCCCATTTGTTTCCCGGCTTGCTACCCTGCCTGAATCCCCACTTACTACACCAACATGGCCAGATTGGCCAAACTGGCCAGGTTGGCTCAAGCTAGCTTGAGGGGCTATTTTGGGGCGCAAAATCTCATCGGGTAAATCTGAGGGCACTATGAGATCGTTAG
>JAITJB010000187.1 GCA_031279155.1 Deltaproteobacteria bacterium
CCTATAGCCCCCTATAGTTAAGTGAGCCAAATTTGGGCCGATCACCACTCTTTAAATTCTCGTAAAAATACTATATATTGAGATTTTCGGCTTCCCGGACACAGCCACTAGTTTAATGACAATTTTTTTGGCTCCGCTCCCCAAAGCCTAAATCCCACTTTATTTTCGGAGAAAAGCCCCCCATGGAAAAAAAAATCCAAGGACAAACCTCCCACAGAAAAACCCTTCAAGGAACAAAACATGACCAGTCAAGATCCTAAAAGCCCCCAAGTTTTATCAGCCGTAGAGGAGGTCAACAGAGCATGGGGCCTTTTAGATGAATATCTGACGGCCACCAGGTACTCGGTCCGCGACCCCCAAAGTGGGGAGGCCTTAGAGAAAGATTACTTAACTATTGTGGCCGGTAGGCTTATTCCTAAGCTGGCCAGTTCCGATAATCCCTTCAAAGGCACGGGGATGATTGAGGATCTGGTGGCGGCTATTTTAGAGCGCCACTTAATTGCGGCCTCGCCATTATTAATGTCCTTTGGTAATCCCCACACCCGTAGGCCGGGTTATTTTTCCTGCTACCCCTTAGGCTACGTGGGCGATTCTCTAGTTGAGATCGAAGACATGCGCCGCAAGATGCGGTCCATCTACATGGCCGGCGGCGGAGCCGGCATTGATATCTCCCGCTTAAGGCCCAAGGGCTCACCAGTGGACGCTGGCCAGGGTATAGCTTCCGGGCCGGTAGGTTTTCTGCAAGATTTTGACGCCGTAACCGGAACCACCAATCAGGGGGGGCGCCGGCGGGGGGCCCTCTTGGTCCAGATGGATTGGAATCATCCGGATATTAACGACTTTGTCAAGGCCAAAAATTTTAATTCCAAGCTTAACGCCTTCATCCAGACCCTACCTCAAGAGGAGCGCCCTGCCCAGAGCCCGCACTTATCTAACATGAACATCTCGGTAAACGTTTTTGGGGACTTTTGGGAAAATCCCGAACTCATAAAGCTGATCGCCCAAAACATGTGGGCTACCGGCGATCCGGGTCTCCTTTTTGTCGATAACATGCTGCGCTTCTCCCCGCTAAAAGAAAAAGACGAACCTAAATTTTCTAACCCCTGCGGCGAGTATTTGGCCTCAGCCGGCACGGCCTGTAACCTCATAACCGTAAATGTGGCCAGATTAGCTAGGATCAGTTTTGATCGCCTGATAGCTAATGGCCTTACGACCAATGACCCTAGGTGGACCGATCTCTTTTTAGAAACCTTCTTACCTAAACTCGGTCGGACAGCTTCGCTGGCCTGCCTTTTGGGTAACTTAATATTGGACTTTGAAGAGGGCTATCCGTTAGAAGAGATCCGCGAAAAGACCATGGCCTTAAAGCCTGTGGGCGTGGGCATGTCAGGCTTTCACACGGCTTTAATTTTAGGCTTCTTTGGTCGGGAGGTTTACGGCAGCAAGCTTTCGGTAAAATTCGCAAAATTATCCCAAGCGGCCTTAGCCTTAGGTACTCTTACTTTATCTGCCGATCTAGCTCGTCGGACCGGGCATGTTTACGAAAATAGCGCTTACTGGCAGGAGCACTTAAATGAATTAGCCGAGACCACTTTAGATAGTCCCTTCGCCGATGTGGCCAGGCTTACTATCGATAACCTTCGGTTGTTGATTGAGGAAAAGGGCGGGTTTTATAACTGCCTGACAACTAGTCAAGCGCCTACGGGAAGCGTCTCAGCTTTTTTACGCAATATTGATACGGGAATTGAGCCGTTTTTTGCCACCGATGTTGAACGCCGGGTCCGAGACGATAAAAAAGGCTGGATTAATTTTACCCTAAGACCGGCTGAACTAGTTGATCTCTTTGAGATGTATCCGGAATTAAAGGAGAGGACGCAAGCTCAAACGGCCTTAAAGCTGACCCCGCGCGAGCAGCTTAATATGCTGGCCGCCTTCCAATACCACAACCACACGGGGGTATCTAAGACCGTAAACCTCCCCGGGGAAACTACGCCTGAGGAGATTGCAGATCTTATAGTTTTAAGCCGCGATCTAAGGCTCAAGGGCTTTACGGTTTACCGTGACGGCTCCCTTGACGGCATCCTAAGCGTTGCTGGTTCAAAACTAGATCTAGCCGACGAAGACGTAGGCGACGACCGCGAGTCCAGAACTTATACGGCCAGGAGCTCAAGCTTAAACGCCCATATTACCCTAACCAACGACGAGCACCACAACATCCGCGAGGTCTTCGTTTTAGCCGGCGAAATGGGAGCCGATGTCAACGCTATCTTTACGGCCTTTGGCATGATCCTCTCGGTAGCCCTCCGAAGCGACCCCGCTCTCTTTGAGCCCTTAGTTAGGGTCTTAAACAAGGTCAGAATGGATCAGAGGGTGATCATCCGGACCTTGATGAGCGAGCAGCCCATTGTCGGTAACAGTCTCCCCCAAGCCATCGGCATATTAATGCAGCAGAGGCGTCAGTATTTAGATAAGGGCGGTCAGGTGGGAGTGCCCCGCGATCCCGGGGCCTTTGATCTGTGTCCGGAGTGCCAAAAATTGAGTCTTAAGCGGGAAGGTAGCTGCCGCAAGTGTTTTAACTGCGGCTTTACCACCTGCTGATGGGGCGGAAAACCAAGATTTGGTAGGTAGGTAGAAAGAAAAAAGAGCTATTGCTATTAAAGCTTACCGTTATTTTACCTGACGCTATTAAAGCTTACCGCTAATTTAGCGTAAGGCAAATTGGATGGGTACGGTCAGCTCCAAGATATTAAGGTCAAGCTCTTTGGGAAAATTTGGCAAGGGATTAACCCGGCGGATTAAGGCCGCCGCTTCATCGTCTAAAATGGTATGCCC
This sequence comes from Deltaproteobacteria bacterium, assembly GCA_031279155.1. Taxonomy (GTDB): domain Bacteria; phylum Desulfobacterota; class Desulfarculia; order Adiutricales; family Adiutricaceae; genus JAISWF01. The sequence goes on from JAITJB010000187.1 coordinate 2,833, forward strand.
GGAACTTCCGACCATCTTAAAGTTGACCACCTGGCCCTGGCGATTTAAGGTAAAGCTAACTAAGACAATACCTTCGAGCCGGCCATTTCTGGCGGCTGGAGGGTATTTGCGGTAGCGCTCAATTTTTCGCCTGACTTGGCTCTTATAGGCGGCTAAGACGTCGGCTGTGCCGGTACCAGTGCCGCCGCCATAGCCTCCCTGACCAGTACCAGGCCCTCCGCCTCCGCCAGGCCCTGGATCGCCGTCGGTTCTAGTAGCAGTTGAGGCCACCTGCTGTCTGGCCGGCGGCTTGGGTTTGGGCTTTTCTTTTTCCTTTTCGTCTGGAAGTGGTGGTGGAGGCGGGGCTTCGACAGCTTTCTCAGCTAAGCTCTCTATAACCATGAGATCTTCATCAAAAAATTCTTCGATCTCAGGCTCGGGTTCGGGCAGGGGAGCGATATCGGGCTGCTCCGGCTCGGCCAAGGGGGCGGCGGTAAGTTCTTCAAAACCGTCGCCTCCTGGCTCGCCGCCAAGGGGATCGTAATCAAGTTCCATGTAGCCAATGGTAATTAGATCTGAGTCGTCAGAAGGCGGTAATAATAGTAAGGCTATAACTACCGCGTGGAGGGCAATGCCTAAGGCTAAAGCCCTTAGAAAGGCCGAACGATCTTCAGAAAAATCGTAGAGATCATCGAAACTAAGATTATTTACCATTGAATGGCCATAAGTCATAAGGCTGAAGGAGTTTCTGGAACGCTTTCAGCGCCCTGGGCCGCCGGGCTTAAGGCGCTCGACTGTGAGTCAGGGGGGACGCCTAAGGCGCTCTCAGGTTCGGCTGTGCCCTTTTGGACGTTGGTAACTAAGGTTACCCGAAAGCCGGCCTGACCGAGTTGACTCATAAGATCCATGACGATAGCGTATTTGACCTCGCCATCGCCTCTTAAGTAGACCTCGCCGGACTCAGATTCCAGGGCCAGGGCCCTAAATTTAGCCGCCATCTCGTCAGGACCCACCAGCTCTTTATCGACAAAGACCCTATTTTCGGAGTCTAGGCTTATAATTAAAGGATTATCGGGCCTGGGCATGGGGGCGCCAGAGACGCGCGGGAGGTTTACCGGGATGCCGCCCATCATTAGGGGGGCGGTGACCATAAAGATGATCAAAAGCACTAACATGACGTCGATAAAGGGAGTGACATTAATGTCGGAAATGGCCTGAGCCTCATCGCCGCCGTGGACAAGTTCTTGAGAAGTTTGCATGTCTTACCTCAAAAATCAGCACCAGAGGCTTTTTGGAGCCGGGGGCTAGAAAAACGGATTCTAGCCAGACAATTGCCGACCAGATCGATACCAGCCAAGGCTTCCTTGGTTATTTTTTTGATGGTGGAATTAATTTTATTAAAAGCCACAACCGCCGGGATAGCGGCTACCAAGCCCATGGCCGTGGCGGCCAAGGCTTCGGCGATACCAGGGGCCACGACGGCTAGAGTGGTTTCACCAGATTCGGCGATGCCGATGAAACTGTGCATAATGCCCCAAACAGTTCCAAAAAGTCCGATAAAGGGGCTGGTGGAACCAACGGTGGCCAAGATGGTGATGCGGGATTGGAGCCTATCGAGCCGGCCTGAGAGGATAACCCTCATGGAGCGCTCAACCCGCTCGCGGTAGTCGCTTCTGGTCTCGCCGCCAGCGGTATCCGAGCTCTCTTTGACCCCGGCCTCGGTAATCAGCGAGGTAAAGCCGGGAAAGGTTTCGGGTTCAACTTTATTTTCTAGCTTCTGAGCGATTTTTTTAAACAGCCATATTGTCCGGCTGACTTTATTTAGTAAGATGGTCTTCTCCAATATGACGACCCAAGAAGCCAGAGAAGCGGCGACAAGTAAGAGCATAACTCCTTGAACGACCGGATCTGCGCCCTTAAACATGCTAATGATAGAAAAACCTTCCATTTTTTTTAATCCTTTGGAAATATTTTTAGATAAGGAAAATACAAAAAAGAGGGGCAGAGACGGGGCAATAGGGGCATAATCTCGGAATTTTTATATAAAAATACCGTGACAACTATAAAATAAAACTATAGCGCCCCGCTTTACTCCCCAAGCAGGCCTCTCATCAAAACAGGTCGGTCTTCTGACTATCCCGATCCCGCCACCTTCCCAACCTGGCGTGGTCAGTGGTATTTTTTGCAGGATCGTCCGCTAGGCGATGGATTCACAGCGATGGGTTCGTCCCTGAGTCGAACAGGGTTCCCGATTAAGCCCTGATAAGGGCGCCTGTTTTTATGTGGTCGGAAAAAATACCAAAGCGTCTTTCATAGACTAACAGATACTTTTTCCGTAATGGGTCCAGGCGGCCCCCGGGTGGGTCGTCAAGAGTCTTAGTTGAGAGGTTTTGGTGGAAATTTGGAGGTGAACCCGGCCAAAAAAAGACTCGGACACATTAGGTCTTAGTATTATAAATGGCCAGGCGGGAAAAAAGCAAGAAAAATGTTTGGCCAAAGGTCATGGCGATAATGTTGAACCTAAGTTTGATCGTGGAGAATAAAGACTAATAAGATAAAAAGGCGAGCTTTAATGAATAGTTATTAAAAATTATTACTGAACTTGATTAAACTTTACGCTTTCAAAGAAAGGCGTACAAACTTCTTTGTACTTGACATCACTGAATTTTTTTAGATCTTGAAGGCTAATTTTTTCAGAACGTGTAATGGTCATACAGTTTGAATGGATAATGGTGTTCTCATAATAGATAAAAAACATATTTTGAATATATATCGAGTAAGGTGATTCAGAATTTAAAATAATTGTATATTTTTCCGAGGGTTTATCGTCATAAATGAATTTTTGATGGTCTAAAACCTTAGAGACCTGAGTTTGTTCAATCATACTTCCCATGGAAACTTCTTCTATCTCATTAAATGTTGATTCATCTACTTGATCTACACTAAAAGAAATAAGGTACCTGATACCAGCCGGGGTTTTGGGGTCCATAAACATTATAAAAGGCGAAGCCATCTGTTTTGAACCTACTTTTTCGAAAGTCTGAGGATAGTCAAAAGAAAGCCATGACCCATTTTTAAAGGGAAAATTATTAAAACTGTACGTGATGAAAGGAACTTTTATTGGGGACGAGGCGACCGGCATAGTGCACGAAGCGGCCAAGAGGCTTGCAGCTAGAAAGCTTAAGGCGAGGAAAACCCTGGCAAGGAAAATAAGGTTAAGGAATTTTTGGAGCTTGGCAAAATGGGCCATAAATCCTCCCTAAGAGGATTTTACCCTAAGCTACTTTCTTGGGTCAACAAATGGTCATAGGATATGGCCAATAGCATGGGGCCAATAAGATGAGGCCAGGGGCTAGGGAGTCAGGGAGCCAGGAAGACAATAGCCAGGGGCCAGGTATTAAGGGAGTTTGGGAGACAAGGGCCTATCTCTAACAACGACGGAAGGGAGGTGACGCGATTTCGAAGGAAAATCGCGCCGCCTCCGTCATGAGCTTGTCGGTATCTACCCTCCCGGCTAATTTAGCTTTGTGGGGAGGTAGGGCGACCAGGTCCGGATATTACCCGGGCCGCCCGTTCATGAAGAATCAACCGTCGTTTTAACCGTTTAAGAGGGACAAAGCCATCTGCGGTAGGGAGTTAGCCTGGCTCAACATTGAGACCGCAGCTTGAGCCAGGACCTGGTTTCGGACAAACTCCGTCATCTCGGTGGCTACGTCCACATCAGAGATCCGGCTTTCAGAGGCCTGGAGGGACTCTATTTGGATCTCGAGGTTGGTTATAGTATTCTCCAAGCGATTTTGGAGGGCGCCGATATCGGCTCGAACCTTGTCTTTGCGTTCCATGGCCCCGTTTAAGGCCTCTAAGGCTTCCTGGGCTGAGGACTGCGTCCTAACTTCGGCTCCGGCCCAATTGCCGTCAGCCGCGTTTTGGATTTCCACAAAGCTGTGGCGATCCAGGCCGTTGATGATACCGTAGTCCATACCAGGCGTGGTTATCTCGTTTTGGCCATTGGACAGAGCGGCGATCCACAGATCCCTTTGGTTACCAACGTCGCGACCGTGTATGGTCAGGTTCCAGACTTCATTGCCGTAGCCGGCTTTGGTTTGGATGGGCTTAAGTGTACCCCAATTCTCACCGCCTAAGCTAAAGGATGTGCCTTCATCGCTGCGTTTTCCGGTAGCTAGGTTTTCAAAGCTGATGGCGTCTATGGCCGCCTGAGACTGTATAGAGCCATTTCCGACGTCGCAGGCAAGTAAGTTGTTGAAGTCCCCGCCTTCCTTGTTAAAGACGTAGACCATTTCGGCGCTGGCCCCGTCGACATTAACTACTTCATACATGGCCCAGAATTGACTGTTGGCATTGTTGTTGATAGCAGAAGCTAAGGCCCAGGCTCCGAAGTTCGACCGGCCAGTATTGGAGTCGATTAACGACGTTCCCGCCGAGGCGACCACGGTTGAGTATTTGGTGCTATCAACCATACCTGTGATCTCAACCGTCTGCTGAGGCGAAGCATCAAAGGTGGCAATGGTTTTGGTAAGATCGGGTACCATGCTCTCAACGATGGGGAGGGTTGGTAACTGAGCTGCGGCCTTTTCGACTCGGCCATCGTAAGTGCTGGTATTGTCCGCTTGGTCGAGAGAAAGTTCATGGGAGATAGATTCGGCTAATCTTGCGGCTATAAAAGAGATTGGTTCCCCAGTGCCCATAGCGTTAAATGGGTTAGAAGTGTCACCATTGTTACTTAAAGTAATGGTAGCAGATCCGTAGGTGGCCGTAACGTCGAAGGCTGTGGCTGTGATGGTGGTGGTGACCGTAGTGTTTAGGTCATCCGCGTGTAGATACGGGGGCACAAACTTGGACCCAACG
>JAITJB010000236.1 GCA_031279155.1 Deltaproteobacteria bacterium
TGGTGCTTACGCGTTTAAACTTATCGTAGAGGACGATGAGGTTATTTTCAAAGACCACGTTACTGAGGTCGTAGTTATCGTTATTTAGGTAGACGGTCATAAGAGCCGGGCAACCAGAATTTAAGAAAGACTTTTCGACTAAATGGTAATCAAGATCGAGGTAACTATCGCCGTATATGACCATGAAGCGGTCAGATAAAAGGGGCAGGGCCTTAACCAAAGCCCCGCCCGTACCCAAGAGTTCTGGCCAGTCAAAACAATAGGCTACATTAAGCCCGAAATTTGAACCATCACCAACGCTTTCTTCAATCATTTGGCCTAAGTATCCGGCCAAGATAACGACATTCTGAAAGCCGTTCTTTTTTAAGAGGCGGAGCTGATGGTGAATAAAGGGCGAACCAGCCACCTGAACTAGGGCTTTGGGCTTGTCGCGGCAGATGTCTCCGAGCCTAGTGCCTAGGCCGCCAGCCAGTATGGCTATAGGTAGGCTCAACTTAAGACCACCTTAGAACCGTCAAAATCAAACTTAAATCTAAGCTCCTCTAAACCTTCTTCCCGCATGGCTTTTCTAAGTCTGGTCTTGTCATCAGCTAAAAACATTAAAAAGCCGCCGCCGCCGGCCCCGACCAATTTGCCGCCAATAGCGCCGTTATTTAAAGCTTTGTCATAACAGTGATCGATTTGAGGGTTAGACATGCCGCCAGTGCGCTTTTTCTTGTTTTCCCAATGCTCGTGCATCAAGCGCCCGAAGCCGTAAATATCGCCATCTTCAAGAGCTTTGCGGCTACGAAAGCCTAGATCTTTTACGTAATGGAGATTATCAAGCATATCTTTATCGCTTTTTTGCGATTTAACGTGCTGATCTTTTAAAAGGTCGCCAGCGCTGCGGGTATAGCCGGTAAAAAAGAGGATCAAGCGGTCTTCAAGCTCAAAGAGATCCTCGATAGGAATATTTAGCGGCACAGCCTCAACGGTGTCGTCGGGGTTAAAGGTAAAACAGGTTAGTCCCCCGTAGGCGGCGATGTATTGATCTTGCTTACCAATAGGCTCACCTAAACGCTCAATCTCAATGTGACAGGCTATTTTAGCTAGCTCGTGGGGCAAAAGAAGATGTCTACGGTGGGCGTAGAGGGCCTTTAAAAGGGCCGTGGTAAAAGAGCCTGAGGAGCCAAGACCGGTACCGGAAGGGATGTCGGCTAGAGTTGTAATCTCCACTTGAGGCGTCTTAAGTTCCAGCATAGAGAGCACTTCGCGGATGATCTTGTGGCGGACCTCCGGGACGGTCTTAACTTGTTCGAGCTGAGAGTATTTGAGGAAAATTCCCTCGACAAATGGCCTTAAAACCGTTACGTAAACATACTTGTCAATGGCGCCAGCGATAAGAAAGCCGCCGCCGTGCTCGCGGTAGTAGGATGGCAAATCGGTTCCGCCCCCACCCAAGCTGATGCGTAGAGGCGATCTAGTAATTATCATATTAGGCTCCCCGATGGAGTGTTAGTTTTTTTATCAAAAAAATTACCGTCTTAGTTTCAATCAAATTTTGGCTTGTAAAGTTGTTCGATGACTTTCAAAACTTTCAAGGCCTCATCTACGGAACCTATGGGTTTACGGTCTTCCTCGATGGCCGCCATCAATTCGCTCATCTCAAGCTCCCAGGAGCGGTCAGGGAAGGGGTATTGCCAGATTGTCGTCTCAGGCGGGCCCATGGTCGGCAGCATGCGGTAGAAGGCCAACTGCTCGGTACCGTAGCTACCGCCAAGGCCGTCGATGGCTATTTTGCCATCGCGGCCAGTTATTTCAAAGGAAAACATGTTCCGCCACTCGGTCCAGGTGGCGTGAAGCATAGCGCATCCGCCATTTATAGTGGTTAGAAGCATGAAGGCGTTATCTTCAACCTTTGCTGGCCAAAAAAAAGTGGGCAAATGCCCGGTGATCTTTACAAAATCACCCAAAAACCAACCAGCTAGATCAATTAAGTGGGAGCCCTGGTCTAAAAGCTCGCCGCCACCGCTGATTTCACGGTCCATCCGCCATTCTTTTTCGTAGCCTATCCGGCCTCCGTGACCGTAACGGCCACGGACATAAAAAAGCGGCCCCAAGGCCCCTGAATCGACCAACTGCTTAGCTTTTATTAGCGAGGGATGGAAACGGTGGTTATAGCCAACTTTGATCTTGAGATTCTTTCGGGTGGATTCAGCGGCTACTTGAGCTAATTGTTCGGCGTTTTTGGCGCCTGGCTTTTCCAAAAGGACATGTTTACCGGCTTTAATAGCTTCTAAAGCTAGGTAAGCCAGGCGATCGTGGGTTACGGCGATGTTAACGATATCGGCGTCTGTTTGTAGAACTTCGAGAGGCTGGCTATAGCTGCGTCCGCCGAATTTGGCGCAGAGGGCTTCGGCCCTTTGGAGATCTAAGTCGGCGGCGGCAACGACTTTTAGCCCAAGCTTGATGGCCGCTTCAGCTCTTTTATGACCAATTAACCCGCAGCCGATGACAGCTAGTTTCATGATGGTCCTGTGTAAAAAATATTAAAGATACGGCTCACTTATCGCCCCAATTTGTCCCACGGTCGCGACCGGTCACTCGCCTGATGGTATAGGCGTCGCTTTTTTTAAGCTCCTCTAAATGGTCGGGCCAGGATTTATAGTCATCCCAAACCGCGCTGATGAGGCGGCCAGTAATGCCGTCTGAGGCCGAAGAGGCTAGAAAAAGACACAATTGGGCGCCAATGTCGAGATCGGTACACCGGCCTTGGTCCCGGGAAGCTCTCATCCGGTCGTAAAAATCTTGGCCAACGGCATGCGGGCCGGCTTTTAGGACCTCACCGAGGAGTCGGGTGTCCAAAAGTCCAGGCGCTACGGAATTAACGTCAACGCGATCTTCGATCAGATCCAAGGCTATTGACTCCATCAGCCGGACCACCGCCGCCTTAGAGGCGGCGTAGGATTCAATCCTGGGCATGGGGTTAGTGGCGCCGCCACCGGAGATCTGGATGATTTTCCCATAGCCCTGTCTTCGAAAGTGAGGTAGCAAAGCGCGGGCCAATAGGACCGGGCCCATGAGATTTATTTCAAGGGAAGAGCGGAAAGCCTTGAGGTTTATATCTTCCAATCGCCCCATGGGACCGTAGATGCCAGCGTTACTGACAAAGATGGTCAAATGCTCAAAAGCCTTTAAGACGTCGCTGGCCAGCTCTTCCACATCGTAGGGATCTGATACGTCGGTAGTTTTGAACAGGACCTTTTGATTTGGGTGGCGACGGACTTTAACAATCTCCAGGGCCGCCTGATTGAGTCGGTCAGAGTTGCGAGAGCACAAAAAGAGATCGCAACCTGCGGCGGCGAACTTTTGGGCTATCTTAAGTCCTAGGCCCTGGCTGGCTCCAGTCACCAAGGCTGAACGACCAGTTAAATCATAGTCAGTCACGTTTATCTCCTTTTTAATGATTCTCTCGATGGGCAAGGCCAGTCAATTACGTTTTTTAATTCTCATTCAAATAATAACTTTATTTTGGCTTGGTGGCCAGCGATAACATATGG
>JAITJB010000258.1 GCA_031279155.1 Deltaproteobacteria bacterium
CAATCCGAGGCCGCGTAGCTTAAAGCCGCGTTTTGGGGCGTAAAATCTAAATCAATATCCCCCAAAGAGGGCGAGGCCCTCTTGTATTCGGCGATAATAGAGAGGCCTCGGGCTTTATAACCATCAATTAAGGCCTCAGAAAAAGAGGGCCTTTGAATCTCCAAGGCCCTGGGCGGGCCTTGGGATTTTAGTTTATCTATTTCAGGCTTTTTTGCTTCAATAAACTTTTCTAAGCCGGATCTAACATTAGAACTTATGTTATTCACTGTAAAACCTTTTTATTGGGGAGGATCTTGGCGCCCACCCCTTGGGCTAAGGCCTCGCTAGCCTCAAAGAAGCGCTCGCCTAAGGATCCGCCTTTTAGTAAAAAAAGGGCCATAGTTACGTTTAAGACCAGCATATCCCTCATGTGTTGGGGGCCGTCGCCAGCTAAAAGCTGGTGGAGGATTTCCGCCCCCTGGGCTGGATCGGTTATGGCCAGATCGTCGGCTGTACACGGCCTAATCCCAAATTCCGCCGGGTTAACCGTTAAGCTCTCGATAGTCTGGCCCCGAATGAGCCTGACCTCAGCTGGCCCCAAGGGGGTGAGTTCATCATAGCCCCCGGCCCCGTGGACAACGGCGGCTTCCTCCACGCCTAGGCGGGCTAAGGCCCCGGCCATTAGATCTAGTAATTCCGGCTGGTAAACCCCGATCAGGCGGTGACTTGGTCTTGCCGGGTTAACTAAGGGGCCTAAGATGTTAAATAACGTCCTAACCCCCAATTCCCGCCTGACCGGCATGATGTGCCGAAATGATGGATGAAAATTTGGGGCAAACAAAAAGACAAAGTTTTCCGTCTTAAGGCGATTGGCCAGTTCCGTTTCGCTAAGCTCAATATCGAAACCAAGTTTTTCTAAGACGTCGGCGCTGCCTGAGCGCGAAGATACCGAGCGGTTTCCGTGCTTAAGCACCTTGTGGCCTAGGGCCGCGCAGACAATGGCCGTTGCCGTAGAGCAGTTAAAAGAAAAGCGATTATCGCCGCCAGTACCGACCACGTCTAAGACCGGCCCTTGGGGGCAGACCACGCTGTTGGCTCTTTTAAGGACCGCTCTAGCCGCTGCGGCCACCTCTACGTCGGTTTCTCCCTTGGTCCGTAAGCTCATCAAAAGAGCCCCGGCTTGAGAAGCTGAGAGCTCGCCATCCATCAAGCGCTCGAAAACCTGAGAGGCCAAATCGTCTTCTAAGTCTTCGCCGCGACCTAGAGTCTCAAAAATGACCGAAAGAGGCTTGGGCGTTTCCTTGGGGGCGGCCATGGGCTTGGGGTTAATGGTCTCCCCGGCTAAAAAGTTAGCCAAAAGATCGCGTCCCAAAGGGGTTAAGACCGATTCTGGATGAAATTGGACCCCGGCCCAGGGCTGATCGAGATAATTTATGGCCATGATCTCGCCCTCAGGTGTTCTGGCCGTAACTTCCAGGCGGTGGGTTAAATTCGAGGGATTGGGCTCACTGGCGATTAAAGAGTGATAACGGCCTACCTTCATGAGGTTGGGGAGATTTCGGAAGAGCCCTGTCCCCTTGTGGTTGATCTCAGAAACCCGCCCGTGCATGATGCGGCCGGCTAAGACCACTTTTAGCCCGGCCAATTCTGAGAGCACCTGATGGCCTAGGCAAACGCCTAAAACCGGGATTCTCCGGCCTAAAGAGAGCAAACGCTCCAAAAAGACCCGGCAGAGGCCGGCCTCTTCAGGCCGGCCCGGGCCCGGCGATAGACAGACCATCTGAAGATCGTCGCGTCCGGTCATTTCTAATAAAGACGGGTCGTCATTTCTCAGGACCAGCGGATCATAACCTAAGACCTGGAAGGACTGGGAGAGATTGTAAGTGAAAGAATCGTAATTGTCTATAAGAAGTAACATGCCAAATCCTCCCCTAGGCCTTAACGGCGTTTTTGGCCCCAGCTAGTTCATCAGCTAGGACTTCATCTAAGGCCACTTGAACGGCCCGGGCCTTGTTTAAGCACTCCTGCCACTCGCGCTCAGGCGCCGAATCGTAGACCACGCCGGCCCCTGCTCGCCAGGCCGCAATACCCTCTCGCACCCAAAGGCTGCGTATGGTGATGCCAAAATCGAGATTGACGCTATCTTTGTCCAGCCCCAACCAACCACTGGCCCCGCCGTAGGGCCCGCGATCTATTCCCTCTAGGCGGGAGATGAGCTCCATGGCTTTGATTTTGGGGGCCCCGGTTAGGGTGCCAGGCGGAAAGGTCGCCGATATTACGTCGATGGCGTCTAAACCCGGCGCCAAATCAGCTCCCAAATGGGAGGTCAGATGCATGACGTGGGAAAATCTCTCTACTTCCATGTAGCGCTCAACGACCACCGAACCAGGCGAGGCTACCCGGCCTAAATCGTTTCGACCGAGATCGACCAACATGACGTGCTCGCTTTGCTCCTTGGGATCGGCTGACAGCTCGGTTTCAAAGAGATCGTCGGCGCTGGCGTCATGGCCTCTCGGCCTAGTCCCGGCGATGGGGCACAATTTAAGGCGATTTTGATGGCAGCTGACCATGACTTCAGGCGAAGACACCACCAGGCTCAGATCCGGCGCCTGCAGATAAAACATATAGGGCGAGGGGTTTAAGCGCCTGAGCCGGCGGAAGACCTCAAAGGGGGAGCCGTCAAAAGGCTTTTCAAAACCCACCGATAAAACCAATTGAATAAGCTCCCCTTGGGCTACTAACCTACGGCCTTCGGAAACCAGCCCCATGTAGCCATCGCGGCTGGGAGTTATTTTAAGATCCAACGTTTCGTGGGAGGGCGCTGGCTTTACCGTTACCTCAAGAGGTCTACCCTCTAAATCTAGCTCAGCTAAACGGTTGTAGGCGTGATCGAAAAGATAGACCTTAGAGGGCAAAATTAAATAGGCTTCAGCCTTGTGCGGTTTTAAATAGGGAGCCAGCGATTTTTCCATTAGTCCCGCTAACCCATAGCCCAAGTAACCGTAAAGAGCTCTGGTGATAGCCGGAAACTCTGAAAAGCTTGGATCCGGCTCGATTGTAAGCTCCTTTTGGACCGCCCGAAGTCCCTCTAAAAATGATAGGCCGTTATATTTTTTTAATTCAACAAGCCTCTCGTCATCGGTCTGAAGATCTAATAAACCCTCGCGACAAGACAGGCTCATTAAAATGCCTTGGCAGATAAGGCTATGGCGTCCCCATCGGCCCCCAACCTCTGCGCTCTCTAGTAAAATACCAGCTCCGGTCGACCCGACGCGATTAAGAAAGACGCTCGTCGGGGTGGCCACGTCGCTTTCCATAAAGGACGCTTTTTGTCGTAAAACAATCATAACCGCACTCCTGGTTCCAGTTGAACCCGTCCAAACTGTTTAGCCAGCTGTTTAGCAAACTTTTTAGCCAGCTTTTTTGAAAGCTTTTTAGCAAGCTATTTAGCCAGCCCTTAGCTTGTCTAGGATTTTGGGCATAAAAAAACCACGGCAAAAACCGTGGTCAGGTGACGTGAGTATTATATTCAAAAAAAGGCCGAATTAAACCCCTACACCATTTAACCACGGTAAATTAGAGCGCCACCACCAAAACCGAAAGTTTGGAGCAAAGCTAAAATTATGGGAAACGGTGACGAGATTCATTGTGGCCAGATAATCCTTAGGATAGAAAAAGAGTTTGAGTCATCACGAGGGAGCATTATAACTTTTTGGCCATTAGATGTCAAGGAAAAATTGTGAGAAAATTTTTGGAAAATTTTTTTTAGCCAAACCGAAAAAAAGCTTGACAAACCTCTTTGACCGTGTTAGAATGGATCTATCCTTTGGAAGATTAGCCGCAGGCGACTGCGGTTTTTTTTTTGGCTCTCGCCATCTCAGTCCAGGCGCCCTCACCTTCCGGTCGCATCGGCTAAGAAAGCCAAGGCGATACCTTTAGGCCTGGCATATTCAATCTAGCTTCATCAAAAAAGTTATATTTATTATGCCAAAGACTACTAATAGAGTTAAAATTAGATTGTCCTTTTCCGGAGGAAAAATGTTAATAACTTAATTCGGCGACAAACTTAAACCGGGCAAAACTTAAACCGGGGAAGATGGGGCCGTTAGGCCACATCTTCCCCGGTTTTTATTCTGATAGATATCGTATAAAATTACTTTATAGTAAAAGCCAAGGACGCGCCATAAGCTTCGCGGTCGCAAACTTTCAAGTCAGAATAAGGTACGGTATGAGAGACGTTAGCCAGCCATTTACCGGGCCTAAGGGGAATGATATACACCAAACCATCCTTATCGGTAGAGGCCGAGAAGGCCAAGGCCTCGTTGTCTTCGTAAAATCCCGCAAAGAAGGCTTCCACGGTGGCGCGGGGCAAGGGACTACCGTCAAGCAAAACTTTAACTGGAAACTTTTCGCCCACTTTAACTGTCTCGGGGTTGACCTGAGGCACGATTTCAAGTTTATGGCCCACGGGTTTGGTTACGAAAGAATCATCGCTGGCCGGGTCAAGATTGATCAGGTTTTTCCCGAAATTTCCGCCATACGAGCAGGTTGTGGCCGTAGGATCTTCGGCCTTGGATTTTCTTACATACCCCGAAGGCGTACGGCTGGCGAACCCGACTTTGCTATTGACTAAAACGTAATAGCTGCCAGCAGACAAGGGCCCCTCGGAAACGAAGTTTTGGGCTTGATCGCCGGCCTTCAAAGCGATCGGACCACTTACGCCAATTAAGGTAACTGGATCATATCTCTCAGCGTAGGTTTCGGGTTTGATTTCATCGGGCTCCGGAAAGTCATGGCCAAAACCTAGAAAAACGTTAGCTGGCTGGCCTACTGCCGAATCTTTGGCCCCGGCCCAAAAGTCATGAGCCAAAACTGGACTGGCCCAGCAAACCAAAATAAATACCATGAATAGAAATTTTTTTTGCATCTTAAACCTCTTAAATACTTTTTTACTTTCAGTAGAATTGATGGGTGAAGCGTTTTTTGCCTGACCTGGCTGAGAAAGGTGTTACCTGACATTGAACATTGAGCAATAAAAAATGAACAATGAACAATGCAAAATGAAAAAAGAGAACTGCAAAATGAAATGTCGGCTTGGGAAACCGACAGAAATATTATGGGACTGGACTTATTATAGCATGTTACAAACTAAGATGACAGAATAAAATCAAGAGTCTCAACCAGAAAATTAAAAAATTTCAAAATACTTGCTGTAAATGTTATAAATTGACATGTGCGTAACCTAGGTGGCCAGGGCCGCCTAAGGTTACGCACAGTTACCTAACTTCCCGTGGGGACTACAGAAAGTTACGGCTTGAATTTACTTTAAAATTCATAATCCCTTTAAAATTCATAATCCCCTTAAAATTCATAATCCAATGTGCCGACAATATGGAAGCCGGGTTGAAAATAGCCGTACGGCTCATACCTTTGGTCAAAAATATTTCTGAAATTAAGCGCCGCCTTAAATTTATGTTCCCCGCCGCTTTCTACGCCCACGACAAAGTCCGTCCGGGTTCCGTGTCCATAAAACAAAGTTTCATATGTTATGCCCGTTTCTTTCTCGTCATGAAAACCGTCTGACCAGGTAAAGCTGGCGTTGGTAAATAGCCTCAGATTGTCCGATAAATAATGCTCCCAGCGAAGGCCTCCTGTCCCCCAGGTGCTGGGAACGCCAGTATTGGATGTCTCATAGCCATTTTTGTATTTTCTAACATACCTCATGGCGGTCATGGACAAATATGGCGTCAGATTAAGTTCTTCAAAAGTGTATTCCACCAACAGTTCGGCGCCGTAAGAAGTCGCCTCGTCGGAATTTTGAATCTGATTATAAACCCCGTCAAGGACGGTCCCATTTCGATAGTAAGGAATATCTGTCTCCTGCTTATAAAAAGCATCGGATAGTTTACTGTAAAATAGGCCTAAATCCAACAATATCGGACTACCCGTATACCTGGCCCCAATCTCAAAGTTCCAGGATCTTTCGGGCTTCAAATTTGTATTGGGTATGTCTCTGTTGGTCCTGCCCACAAACTGGGCGTTTAGGGAGGGAGCTTTAAACCCCTGGGAAACCAAAGCTCTGGCGCTTAAACCGTTATTGGCATTGTAAACTAACCCAATACTACCAACAACATTATCTGTACTGGTAGAGGCTATTCTTTCAGGTTTATATTTGTCATAAGTCAAGGAAGTCTTAATCATTGTATACCGAAGACCATAAATTAATGAAAAATATTCGTTTAACTTCCACTCGTCCTGGGCAAAAGCGGCTATTTCTTGGCGATCGCCTTTTCTGGCGTCTTGATCGACCTCGAAATAACTCATGGAACCTTTCTCAGCGTCTATTCCCACAGTAAGGTTATGGGATCCAAACGTCATGTCGGCCTGAATTGAACCACCAATCGCTTCAGCCTGATCAGTGCCTATTGAAAGCATAGTTTGGCCTGTTGGAACTTTATTCACTAAATCCATATAAAAATACATCGATTCCATATCTCTAGCTTGTTTAATATAGTAAATATTAGCTGTTAAGCGAGTTAAATATTGGGAAAGGTCATTTAAAGTCACTTTACCTGTAAATTGATTTTTCCATTCGTAAGGAACTTCGCCATAATTTGAGCCAACATAAATTGGCGGAATTTGTATCCGGCTGTCTATTCTATATGTCATAAGGGCAGGCAGATGTTGCCAGCCGCTATAAGTGGAAGCGGCAAGATCAATACTGCCTTTATCCCATTGATAGCCAAGTTTAACGTCAAAGTTTTGGCGGTGCTCTTCGCTGTGATGGAGCCTTTCCCGTTTTTGTAGAACCATGTCCTGGCTCTCAAAACCCGAGCCGGAAACTCTGTAATTAAATCCCTGATATGACCCAAAAATGGAAACTCTGGGAATTAAGCTTTGATTGGAGCCGTCATATTTTAAGCCGGCGCTGAAGCCAATGGGTTTATTGCCGCCTTTCTTGGTAATGATGTTAACGACGCCGCCGATGGCGTCAGATCCATATAAAACCGAGGCCGGCCCCTTGATGATTTCAATTCTTTCGATTTCCGAAGGATCGAGATTGACTTGACCGGCTTCGGTAGCGTAATAAGCGGCCACCAGATTCTGTTTTACCCCGTCAACCAAGACCAAGGTTCTCTCAGGCCCATTACCTCTTATACTATATGAATATTGACCTCTATGCCCACCGCCGGATTCCAGGACCGGGGTAATCTGAACGCCTGGCATTTCCTTTAGGTATTCAATGACGCTTGGCAGAGGCCTATCTTCAATTTCTTCTTCCCCCACAACGCTGATTGATAACGGTACCTCGGATAAATCTCTGGTTACCCTAGTAGAAGTGACCACGATTGGTTCCAGTACTGAAGAACCCTGGCCAACGGACAACTGAGCGCCGGCGTAAGAAGCGTTAAAAAACAATAAAAAAGCAATCAAAGAAGCAATAATAACTATTTTAACTCTAGTAAACGACCTAAAAATTTGATTTATGCTCATAATTTTATCCTTATGTTAAAGACTAAAAAAGCCCAATTTTCAGAAAAAAAATAAAATATTTGCCCAAATACTCTGTATGTTGTGGTTTTAGAGCCCAGATTTAGCCTATGCCAGAACCGGGGGAGGCCGGAGGGGGACGCGGGCGGCCCAAAGGCCGCCCGGCCTGAACTGAGGCGTTAATTTTTAGCGCGGATAAAAATTTCCGATATTTTCTAGATATTAAAGTTTGATTTAAAATCATAATATTATTCTTTGATCGATAAATTTTGCCGGTTTTGGTCTATGGACTCGCTTGGCCTCATCTCGCCTGCGTGGGGCAATACTATTAGCCGTAAATGGCTGTACTCGTGGGCCTGGCTAGATAAAAGGGCCTAGACTATAAGCGCTGCTCTTCAGACGAAAATCGCGCTCAGATAGCCTATAAAGAATAATTTTTATCTATATATTTATTTTTATAAAAAATATCATTAAAATAGTTTATTTAATAAAATCTAAAGTGATCAAAAAAATTTTCATCAAGTTTGGCCCGTAAATCTTGATAGACCTTCAAAAAGCTTTTATTAATCAAGTCGCTCAAAATAAACCCTTGATAATAAACGATTTAATTGCGGGTTTTTGAGCTTGACAGGGGTTTTTGCACATTGATCAAAAATTAATATAGCAAAATCAACTACTGCATAGGTTAATTCACGGTTAAGAATTGTTGCGGAATTGTTAAAGACCAAAAAAAGCTTAGTTTTCAGAGATATATATCGTCATCGGCTCTGGGTTCGCTAATCTAGGCTCGCTCCTCATGCTCGCTGCTCTGGGCTCGATGCTTTGGGCTCGATGCTTTGGTCTCGCTAACGAGTGTAGGTTCTTGGTGAAATTTCGATTCTCTCTTGGTACTTTAACTCTGAAATTTTTTGACGCCACTTTGGCCAAAAAAAATCTCCCAAATACTCTTTACGCTTTGATTTAGAGCCATCTATCCAAAATCAGCGTGATTACCTCGAAAAATACGCGCAGCAGAACGGGTTAACGCCCTACGTCCATCTTCAAGATGATGATGGATACTCCGGCACCGGGTGGTCGCGCCCCGGCTGGCAGGAGTTAATCGCCAAAATCGAAAGCGGCGTCGTCAAAACAGTCGTGGTCAAAACCCTCGACCGCATTGGCCGCGA
>JAITJB010000308.1 GCA_031279155.1 Deltaproteobacteria bacterium
ATCAATTGCGTGGGCCTTTACGGTTTAATGGAGTTTGTCTGCCGTAGCGTAAATAGTAATCCCGAGAAAACTGAAGAAGCAAATTTGGTTCCCGGGACCTTGACGGTAACTTCTATGTCGATTTCTCTAAATCCCGACGATCTGCCTCAGGTTGAGGAAATCATCAACAATTACGATCATCGCTCTTACAAGATGGTAACCGATCCCAACGGTTATTTAAGGATAACAGTTGATTTAGAAGCCAAAGAGCTAGTTGTCTTTCATCACAGCCACGAGGGGCTAGAATTAGGAAGGTACCGCTCTAAGACTCCCCAAGATATGTCCTGGCAACTTGAGCGAGCTAAGGTTATCTCAAATTTAGGCCACGCCATGTATGTGGGAAGTCAACTTGAGAGGGCCTGGTATCATCTCCACAGGGGCCGCGAGTATATTCAAGATAAGAGTAAGCTCGTCGATTGATTGAGGCCTAGTTAGATTTTTTTAAAAGGATGTTTTTTTTGGAGCCCTTAGATAATTTAAATAGCGAGCAATTGCGAGCCGTCAAGCACACCGAAGGCTACGTCCGGGTGACGGCCGGCCCCGGGACGGGCAAAACTCGTACCTTAACGGCAAGGTACTGTTACCTGGTGGCTAATCTGGGCGTAAACCCCATGAACATCTTGTGCGCAACCTTCACCAATCGGGCGGCCTCCGAGATGAAATCTAGGATCCGGGCCCAGGTGGGCGAGCTCGACCTCGGGCAGATCTCAACGGTTCATTCCTTCTGTACGCGCATCCTCAAAGAAGAAATCCATAGGATGGGCTTTCCCAAAAACTTTACTATCTACGATACCGCCGATCAAAAAGATCTCTTGGAGATGATCTTTACCGACATGGAGCTTTCCAGTCAAGAGATGACCATTAAAAAGGCCATTGACGAAATTTTAGAAGCTAGGAAAGTTGACTTAGGTTACGTAGATAAATTTCTACTTTTAAATAATGAGGTCATCCGTAATGAGATTAAAAAATGCGAAAATTTTCGAGACGAAATATTTCTTCGCTATCTCTACGAGCAGAAAAAAGCCTATGCCTTAGATTTTAATGATCTGATAAATTTCGCTGTTTATCTCCTCAATACCTACCATGAAGTCCGCGACAAATGGCAAAAGCGCCTGGAATACATCATGATCGATGAGTTCCAGGACATGAGTAAAAAGCAGTATGATCTGGTGGCCCTGTTAGCCGGCTACCACCATAATCTCTTTATCGTAGGGGACCCTGATCAGACTATCTACACCTGGCGGGGATCCCATGTGGAGCTCTTCAATAAGTTTACCGAAAGACACCCCAACGCCACCAGTATCAGCCTAATCCGCAACTACCGATCGACTCCGACTATTTTAGATACCGCCTCTAATATTATTAACAACAACCCTGACCGACTGGCCTATCGCCCGGTAGCCCAGCGTCCAACGGGCCATAAGCCGCTATTTTTCCGGGCCGGTGACGTCCGCGAAGAAGCTTACTGGCTGGCCACTCAAATAGATGGGCTTATTAAAAACAGCGACTTAAAACTATCCGATATCGCCGTCATCTACCGCGCCCACTATCAAAGCCGGGCCATCGAGGAAGCCCTGATAAGAAAAAAATTGCCCTACCGCCTCTATAGCGGGGTGGAGTTCTATAACCGCGCTGAGATCAAAGACATGCTCTGTTACCTCAGGATGTTAACCTGGGCTGATAACACGGCCTTTTTGCGGACTATCAAGACGCCTCGGAAGAAATTTGGCCCAAAAAAACTGGCTCTTTTAGCCCAAAAGGCCGAAAAAGCCGGCGGGATTAATCTCTATCAAGCCTTAAAAGATAATATCGAAGATGATAATTTTAAGACGACCGGGGTCTTAAACTACGTTGAGACCATCGAGACGCTTAAGGGTGAAATAGGCGCTCTTAGCTTAGGCGATCTTTTCCAAAAGCTTATGGACTTAACCGGCTACGAGGCTTACCTAAGAACTCTTGGCGATCAAGAGCGCTTAGATAACGCTTCCGAGCTCAAAAGGGCCATCGCGGCCTTTGGCCAAGATGAGGAAGCGACAATCTACGATTACCTAAACCAGGCCGCTCTTTTCACCAACCTCGACCGCGAGGACCATGGTGAAGCCACCGTTAAGCTCATGACCGTCCACGGGGCCAAGGGCTTGGAGTTTCCGGCTGTCTTAATCTGCGGGCTCAGTGAGGGGCAATTTCCCAGCCGCTTCGCTGTTACGGTTGATGAAATGATCGAGGAGAGAAGATTGTGTTACGTGGCCATGACCAGGGCTAAAGACTTTTTGTTTTTAACCGAATCAGGTAATGGGGGGCATACCGGCTTAAGTAAAGAGACCTCGCGCTTTGTCTTGGAAGCCGGGCCCGATACCATAAGCTATCTGACCAGCCCCCAAGTGTCGGTTAAAAATATTAGGCCAGAGGTTATAGAATCTTTTAACGTCCCCAAGCACGAGGTCGGGGGCCGAGTCTGCCACCCGGTCTTCGGCCATGGGGTTATCTTAGAAGTTAGGTTAACCGAGGGCGCCTACTTAGTGCGCTTTGAAGATCTTGAAACGCCTCGCTCCATTCGCTTTGGTACGTTACTAACTTTAGTCTAGACGCCAAACCCCTAAGTCTAGATGGCCCGCCTATTTTAGCTTTACTTGCCCGCCTAGAAGGCCTTCTAGGCTTTGAGGTTTTAGATTCCCATCAGACTCCTAACAGACGCCCAGAAGACTTCCATCAGGCTCCTTACCAAACTCCCATCAAACTCCCATCAAACTCTTTGAACCCTAACCGATTTAAGATGCTTGGTTCTTAAGACTTCGGAAAGTTTTTGGACCAGGGTCTGCCTTAAGTCAAAGTCCACGGCTCGCGAGGGATCGAAGTTGGCAACGTTAATGCCGGTTCCTTCCATGATGTGGATGATGTCGTGAGAGAGAAGAAATCTTACTAAGGATCCGGCAGCATCGGCTTGGTTGAGGTTATCGGTCTGAAGGTAACTTATGGCCCGGCTCAAGGTCAGAAGGCCTTCGGTCACCAGATCCACGCCTTCCATGATAGATAAGGGCGGGAGCCCGCCCCGGCTCTCGCTGCCAACGCTTAAGCGCCGCTTAAGTTCACGGGCAAGTAGTATGGCCGTAGTCCCGCCGCAGACGGCCTTGCGGCCATTGAAGCGGTCGAAGGCTAGGGCGTAGTAGGAATCGCGCCGCTTCTCAAAGGGCGGGCCAGTAAAAACGACGCAGCGCCGGGGATTTCGGAAATGGACGACCACGGCTGAGATGTCATCGACCGGCTTATGTTGAGGCGAGAGTTTCAAGGCTAAGGATGTAATGTGTTTACAAAGCCTAAGGCTATCGAGGGTATAATGGCGCTCTAAGCTAGAAACGAGAAAGTCCAATAAGCCCTTGCGGCCCAAGCCCAATGAGTTGGGGCCGGGTTGGCCGATGCCGGCTTGGGTCACGCCGTCACTAACAAAGATGAGCCGATCGCCTTCTTCGACCTTAAGGTTATAGAGCTTTAAGTGGCGGTCAGGAAAGCTCTGGGACTCTATAAAGGTGTATGGCGCAGGAATGGGTTTATGGCCCCTAAGCCATAAAAAATCCGGGTTACCCTCCTCGACCACTCGGACTCGGCCTTCGTCATCGCAGTCTAAAACCGAGAAGGTGGCGTAATTTAAGCCGCGCACTCGGCAGACCGGGAGGGAATTCATGATAATGGCCGCTGCCTGACGAATATCCATATCTTCTTCGATAAAGCCAATGAGCATGGTGGCCGTCATCCTGGCTAAAATCGAGGCCTTAACGCCGCTACCCAAACCATCGGACAAGACGGCTAAAACTCTACCCTCTTCGGCGTAGCGCCGGGAGATAAAGTAGTCGCCAAAGGCGTTTTGGCCGTGTTTTTTTTCTTGGCTGCAGCTGATATCGATATACATTTTTATCTCGGGTTTTTTTTTAGGTTTTTGTTTCGGATGGCTTTTTTGGTTAATTTTAGGGTTTTTTTATCTTACTTTTCTAGCAAATTGGCCTCTAGAGCGCTAGGGCCGTCATTATTTTTGTCATTTAGCTCTTGGGCTTCTTCATCGTCTTCAAAGTCTCCGGCTACGGCGGTTAAAATCGATTCCGTCTCCACCATGTGTTCACCCAAAAGGCACGCTATCTCTTGGACAGTAGAGATGTTTCGGTCAATAACCTCGCGGACTTTTTTAGCTAAGCTGGCTCGGGCGGCTTTTAGCGAGGTCATGTCGGTTACGGTGGCGCCGGCGATTTGGTATTTTTCCACGCTAAAGATGTAGATGTTATAGAGCTTACCTTTGTAAAGGCGATGCTCTTTATGGATATCTTCGCCGGTCATTAAGACCTTTCGGATGAGCCCACCAAATTCTATCCAATCGGTAACCGGGGTCCCCACCAGTTCCTCGGGCCGCAAGTTTATGTTGTGATCTGAGGGCTCTAAAAACATTCTGAGGAAAGACTCATTGACCTCTAAGATATCCATCTGCCGGTCTACCATGACGATGGCCGAAGGCATGGCCTTAACCAGGGCCGCCGCCTTGCGAGTGGCTAGGCGCCTCATATTGGAGACGCACATCTGCGGCTCAGCCGCCCCGTCTAAGATAGCTGCGGCTAGTTCTCGGCAGCCGGCGTAGCCGCAGCCCGAGCAGTTTAGCTCATCTTCGGGATGGTATTTTCCGAGTTTAGCTAAGGTAGCCTGAAGTTCGTCTGGCGGGTGAGGCGTGGGGATAGCTCCAGAAGCAAAATAGGTAACCGGATAGAGCGTCCAAGGGGCCTCGTAGTCGATGGAGGGCCTATGGCGGACGTGGCGCAGTAAATCACTCATGGCTAAGACAACTGAGCGATCAGATGAAATGGCCGGACCCGTCACGCAGCCGGCTTGGCAGGCCATGGCTTCGACAAATAGAGTATGCCGCAATTCCGCGCCCGTTAAGCTATCTAGGGCGCGGCCTAATTGATCTAAGGAGGTTAAGGTTACGGTCTGGACGTCGTCATTTAAACCGGCCTTCTTTAAGCCCTCGATCATGCCGCCGCTTAAGGCATAAAGGGCGCCCTCAAAAGATCTCTCCGGAGAAAAAGTCGCCTCTTCATCGATGGGCAAAACGTCGGCTTCAAATTGGTAATCCCTCAGCCATCTTTTAAGCTCGCCAAAAGTTAAGGCCGCGCTCAGTATGTCAGGGTAGCGGTCGGCCTCGGATTTTTTGGCTACGCACGGCCCAACAAAGACCACCTTAAGCTCGTGGCCGTAGAGATCTTTAAGAAATTTAGCGTGGGTTAGGGCCGGGGAAGCCAAGGGAATCAGGCATTTGGTAAAATTGGGTTTATAGAGGCGGATATAGTCTACGGCAACCGGGCAGCAGCTCGATATGAATAAGCCAGAGCCAGCTTTGTTTAAGATTTCAGTAGTCCCCCTAGAAACCGATTCCGCCCCTAAGGCCGTCTCCCCGACAATACCAACGCCTAAGGCCTTTAGGGCGGCGATAATCCGGGCTCGGTTGTAGCCGGTAGCTCCCCGCCAGCTGGGCGCCAGCGAGACGGCGACCATCTCTTGGCTCTCAATTAAGCGGGTAACGACGCTTAAATCGTCTCGGAATTTTTTGGCGTTGCGAGGGCAGTAGGGGACGCATTGACCGCAGTTAAGGCAGCGGTTTTTAACGATTTCAGCCCGTCCATCGTGGACGTTAATGGCCTTAACATAACAGTAGCGTAAGCACTTGTAGCAGTCCTGGCAGGCGCTCAAGAGAGTATAAACCGGGGGAATGTTTTCCATGAGATTTCACTGGTATAAGGGCAAATAGTTTAGGGCAAGGATTATTAAGGCAAGTTTTTTGGCAGGGGCGCATTCTAGGTTTTTGGGCGAAGGGAGGCGGGGGCCGCAGTTATGGGCGCGGTTTCCTTGGGCTTAAGGCCGCCTAAAGAGACCGGCTCGACGCCTAGGGGGGGATCGGATATCATTTTTTTGATTAGAGGGTTCTTTTTTAGCTGCTCTTCTTCGGAGAGCTTATGGGTCCTAAAGACGTGATTTCTGACTATGCCCTCGTAGACGCCTAATATCCGGTCGTAGTGGCTCAGTTCCTCCCAGAGTTTGAAGAGCTCTGAGTCGGTATCCACGTCTTTGAGGTAGGCCCCGTTGTTGCCCTCTACCGCCAGTAACCACCAGTTGGGGGCCTTGGGGTCAGATCCGCCGTTAACATGGAGGTGCTTGGCTCTCAGGGCTTTTATTTTATGGGTGATGTCCTCATCGACATCGTAGAAAGCCATCTTTAGGGCCTGACGGAAGGCGCCTTCGGTTATCTCCATGTTGATGGTGGTCAGCATTTCGGCCACCCGGCTCTCCCAGGATTGGAAAAGGTATAATATCTGCTTGTATTGGTGGCGTTTGGTCGGAAAGTTGGTGGTGGGAGGTAACGGTATTTCCGAAGTCTCAGGCTCAGTGAGGACTGGCTGCTCATCTGTAGGGGGATTTTTTTCTATGTTGGCGGCAAAATTTTCAGCCTGGTCAGGAGCGCCAAAGGTAGTCAACGCGTTTAAGATGTTTATGGAGCCAGTGGTTAAAGGCTCGGGCGGCGGCGGGGGAGTAGCGGTATCATTTTTGCGCCTCAGGTAGTTCCAGACGACTTGCTCGTGGATCTCTAAGAGTCGGTCGTAGTGGCTAAGTTCCTCCCAGAGCTTTAAGAGGTTTTCATTGGAGTCCACCCCTAAAAGGCGGGCCCCCTTCATGCCGCCTGAGCCTTTGGTCCACCATTGCGGGATGTTTTCATCAATATAAAGATGCTTATCGCGAAGTCTCTGGATTTTAAGCGTAAAATCAGAGTCCAACCCCTGGAAGGTTTCCTCCATAACCTGACGAAAACGGCTGTCATCGATCTGTTTTTCTAAGGTCGAGCCTATGCGGACAAAGCGGGCCTCCCAGTTTTGAAACAACTGGAGGGCCTGCTCATATTGGCGGTGCCTAGGGGGATGGTCGCTGTCGTCGTCAATATCGACTATGTTGTTAGGCGGCTCGGGCATTGGCTATCCTACAGAGCCGTCAATAGACGGAGCGTTCGTTAAAGTTAAAACTAAAGAAAAAAAAGGCTTAGCCCCTTTAGGAGAAAAGCGCTGGGGCCTTAAATCTGTGTGATTGTTGGCGGAAAAAAAGCTGAGCAAATGCCAACCTTTATTTTTCTTCAAATCTCAAATAAAGTCAAGGGCTTTTGCAAAATTTATTGGGAGCTTTGGGCCTTGTCGGGTAGCTTAAGACTTAGGATTTTGGCGGCGATAGGTGATTTTAGGCGGCTTTCGGCTTGGTTGGAGGTTTTTGGCCGCCCCATTACCAGATAGAAGTTCCAGATATTAGTCCAAGAATAAGTCCTAGGGTTCGGTCCTAGGGGCTGTCCCCGGGTTTTGGTTCTGGTTATGGGGCGGAGAGCGTTAGGTAAGACGCCTTAAAAAAGAGGCCTTTCTAACCGGGAGGTTTTTTAAGGCAGGCTCGGATCTTTTGAAAGCATTATGGCAGTTAATTTATCTACTGATTGGTCGTTTCCGATAACCGCCAAAGCGCTTTTATCCACTTTCAGGTAGCGCTCAGCTACCATCTGAACATCTTGGGCCGTAACCTTTTCGATGTTAGCTAAGTGGGTTTGGTTAAAATTTAAATCTTGATCGGTTA
The DNA here is from genome assembly GCA_031279155.1 of Deltaproteobacteria bacterium. GTDB lineage: Bacteria > Desulfobacterota > Desulfarculia > Adiutricales > Adiutricaceae > JAISWF01. The sequence continues at coordinate 7,675 of JAITJB010000308.1, forward strand.
GGGTTAAATCAAAGGCCTCGTTAACTAGGCTCCCAATAGTAAGCCGTCTCATGGTGTTTAAGCCAATTAGCCTACTTTTAGCCGCCTGTAAGGTGGCCTCGTCAAATTGAGTATGGCGGGTCCTTTCGATTATAGCCGTCATGGAGGTCAGAGATTCTGCGGCCTTAGTTGGGTCTGAGGCCACGTAGAAGACCATGGAGCCGGTGTTAGCCACCGGGTTGTACATGGAAGCTACCGTATAGGCAAGGCTCTTTTGATCGCGCATCTCGGTAAAAAGAAGGCCGCCCATGCCGCTGAGGATAGCGTTTAAGACCTCTAAGGCCGCCCGATCAGGCGATTTAACGTCTGGCGCTAAAAAGCCGAGTATCAGGTGGGTCTGGTTGCGGTCTAAGACCTCGGAAATCACGATGGTTTTATCCAATGGAGTAGGCGGCGGCGGGAGGGCTACGCTCTTTTTGGATTTAGAAGAGCCTTTAAAGTCGCCAAGTTGGCTCTCTAAAGTTTTAAGGATCTGTTCTGGTACAACATCGCCGGCTACGATGACAATTAGGTTTTGGGGGTTAGCTAATCGCTCGTATTGGGCAATTAACGAGTTACGGTTAAGCTTTTCCACCGACTGGCGGGTACCGTAGATGTCGGTGTTAAAGGGGTGCTGACCGTAGAGGCCTTGGCGCTCTAAATTTAAGACCCTGGACAGAAGCTGCTCTTTTATACTGTCGAGAACACTTAAATGTTCTGTTTTTTTTATGTTTACGTCGCTTTCATTGAAGGCCGGGTTTTTTAAGATGTTGGTGAAGAGCAAAATGGCCTCAGGGTAGTTTTCAGTTAAAAACGAGGCCTGAAGGCCAGTAGCTAAGCTATCAGAAAAGCCGTTTAAGATCATACCAATATTATCTATATCCTTAGCCGTCTGGGAGGAATCGCTGCCCTTATAGGCGGCGGCCCAGACCGAAGCCATTAATTCATCAACGCCTTCCTGGCCGCTCTCTTCGGCCAATCTTCCGGCCAAAAAGCCGGCCTTGATTTCCACTAACGGTAGCGTTGGATCGCGCATGATAAGGACCAAAACGCCGTTTTTAAGCTTAAAAGATTCAAACGGCGGTCTTAGGCGAGCTTCTTTTTGGGCGAGATCGGGCTTTATGGGAATTTCTGCTGCTTGTATTAGATCGACGTTAGTTATGTCGTTGTAGCCGCCTGGTAAGACCAAGGTTATGGTCATAGCCTGAGGGATAAAAAGAGTGCGAGCTAATTCGGCCAGATCCTGCGCTCTTAATTTGGACCACAAGGGGATTACGGCGTCACGCAGGCGGTAGTCGCCTTCATTAATCTCGTAAGTTGTCATGATGATGCCCTGACTCCAGGGTTCCTGCTGACTCATGACAAAAGATCTTTTGGTTAGGGTTTTGGCTTTATTAAACTCAAAGTCATCCGGCGGGTTAGTGATAATCCCGGCTAGCTCAGCCATCACGGCCTTTAAGGCTGGTAAGACCTTTTCGGGCTCGGTTTCAAATTCCACGGTCAAATAGCCGGCCAACTTCTGACTAAGGGAGCCGGCGCCAATGGAGGAAACTAGGCCAAGGCGGTTTTGGATGTTTTCCTCAAGCCTACCTGAGCGGCCGGAACTGAGGATAGAGGCCAGCATTTCAACTACAGGGTTAATGGTGTTACCAGCGGCAGGCGTGCGGAAACCCACGATAAGCTTGGCCATTAAGGCGTCGTCATTGTGGATTATTTTAACCCAGGGTTCGTATTGGAGAGGCACGGGCGCGTAAGGCGGGATGATTTTTGGGCCAGGGTTAACTAAAGAATCAAAGTACTTGTGGACTAAGGCCTTGACTGTCTCAGGGTTAAAGCCGCCTGAGACGACCAAGACGCAATTGTCAGGACGGTAAAATTTATGGTGAAAGGCTTTGGCCACCTCAAGGGAGGCGTTTTTGACGGAATCGGGGTTACCAGAAACGCTATGATTGTAGGGATGCTCGCCGGGGAAGCCGGTACTAAAGAAGGTTTCGTTTAAGATCCTATCAGGGTTATCTAAACCCATTTTGATCTCTTCGACCACTACCTCTTTTTCCTTAAAGTATTCATCCGGATCGTAGGCCGGGAAGAAGACCATGTCGGCTAAGAGATCTAAGGTCAATTCTATTTTATCGGCTGGCATGGTGATCATGTAGCCGGTTTGGTCGTATTCGGTAAAGGCGTTGGTGTTGCCGCCATTGGCCTCAATGGTGCTTGAGATCTCGCCGACCTTTCTTTTACTGGTGCCCTTAAAAGCCATGTGCTCCATTAAATGGGCCAAGCCGTGCTCCTGGGGGTTTGATTCCGAGGCTGAGCCGGCTTTAACGAAGATGGAGGCGAAGATTACCGGTTGCCCGTCTTGGGGCGCCAAGAGCACCTTAAGGCCGTTATCTAAGACTAGCCGCTCTTCGACAGACCCTGAAGCCGGGGCCGACATGAGAGCTACGATGATGGCCGTGAAAAATATCATGGAAAAAACCATGATAAATGAAACTGATGAGAGCGATCTAGCAATATTTGCTACATTATTAATAAAAAATCTCATATAGCTCCTTAGCTTATAATTTATGACGCTTTCGCATTAAATTATCGCCTAGCTTGTTGGATTTTAGGGACCCAGAAGGCAATCCGCTGGGCTATCAACTCCACCTCTTGGAGGGTGTTAAACCTAGATAACGAAACCCTAAGGGTGTTTTGGGCTAGTTGGCCTTCAAAGCCCATGGCCGCCAGAACGTGGGAGCCCTCTTTGGAGGAGGCTGAGCAGGCCGCGCCCGATGACACGCAGATGCCATCTTCATTTAGGCGGCTGACTAAATTAGCGCCGTGGCCAATGCCCTCGAAGACAAAAGAGGCGTGCCCCGGCAGGCGATTAACCGGATCGCCGGTTAGCTCAGCCTTGGGCACGGTTAAGACCATTTCGATAAGTCTATCTCGCATTTTAGTAAGGCGCGTAAAATTTTCCTGATTGTCGCGCACAGCCTCTTGAAGGGCTACAGCCATGCCCACAGCGCCGGGGACGTTTTCCGTCCCGCTCCTAGCCCCTCGCTCCTGGCCGCCGCCTTCGATCATGGCTTTGGGGAGCTTGGGGATTTTAACAAAAAGGGCCCCCACGCCCTTGGGCCCATGAAATTTGTGGGAAGATATCGATAGCATATCGATATCTAAGGCCCGGACGTCCAAGGGCAAATGGCCTGCGGCCTGAACGGCGTCGGTGTGGAAAAGAGCCTTCTTGGCGTGAGAGATGCGGCAAAATTCTTTGAGGTTAGAAGTGGTCCCCACGACGTTATTGGCCAGCATCATGGTAACCAAGATAGTATCGTCTCGGATAATTTGGGCCAATTGCTCTGGATAAACCCGGCCCAAGCGATCAGGAGTCAGAAGGGTTACCTCATAACCCTTGATCTTTAATTTAGCCAAAAATTCCAAGACAGCTTTGTGTTCCACGGCCGTTGAGATGATATGGCGGCCTTTAGATTGGCCCAATTCGGCGGCGCTGTAAATGGCCCAATTGACGCTTTCGGTGCCGCCGGAGGTAAAAAATATCTCGCTGGACATAGCGCCCAAGGATTGAGCGACCTTGTTGCGAGCGCGATCGAGAGCTTTTTTGGCTTCAAGGCCGAAAGAGTGTATGGCCGAGGGGTTTCCGTATTCTCCGGAAAAAAAGGGGATCATGGCCGCCAGGGCCTTAGGTAAGACCTTGGTGGTGGCGCAGTTGTCGGCGTATATTCTATTCATCGGTCTATCCAGCGCCTTAAAGGCGCGAGGCCGACTTAGGCAGGCTAATTGGCGATTTTGGTTAATTGGCAATGCCCCCCATAAGGGGTGCTAGCCGCCTTAGGCCCTTATTTAAAAATACCATTAAACCGAGTTAAAAAAAACCGGGCTTGGGGAGTAAGATACTAGTTGTTTAAAAATAAAGGGAATATTTAATAGCCAAGGGGTAGGGGTAAGGCCGAAAAGCAAGGGCGTCTTTGGACCAGGCGATAAGAAATACCCAAAAAAATCTTGGGATAATTAGCCTGGCTTAAAGCTAGGTTTTAGCTTGTCGTTTTATTTGGGGATGGGCGGGGGCAGGATTTTTGGGCGCTAGTTGGGAACAGCGCTGACCTCCATACAGCGGAATTTATCGGCCACTTCGGAGAAAACCGTGACCAAGACCGGATCAAAATGGGTGCCCTTACCTTCGATGATGACCTGGACGGCCTCGTCGTGGGTTAAGGCGCGTTTGTAGGGTCGAGCTGCCGTTAGGGCTTGGTAGACGTCGTTAATGGCCATCAAGCGGCCAGGTAGCGGAATAGCTTCGCCGGCAAGGCCGGCCGGGTAACCTGAGCCGTCCCACTTTTCCTGGTGAGTTTCGGCAAAGACTTTGGCGTATTTTAAAAGGGCGTGCTCGAAGGCCCTGGCCTCAACTTGGGAGAGGATTTTGACGCCTAATTTGGGGTGCTGTTTAACTTCCTCGTACTCATCGAAGGTCAGTTTTCCTGGTTTGGCTAGGATCTCCCCTGACAGGGCCAGTTTACCCACGTCGTGGAGCCTGGCTGACTGAAGCATGATATCGAGATCCCAATCGTTTATCTGATCTTGGTAAATACCTCTCTCCTTGAGGGCTTTAATCATGATGGCCAGGCCCTCGTGGGTGCGTTTGTTTTTGCCCACCTTGGCGTCTAAGCGGTAGTCAACCAGCTTGGAGACGGTGTTTAAGACCGTGTCATGATGCTCTAAGACCTGCTGGCTCTTTTCTTCGACTAAAGTTTGGAAATTGGTCTGGTATTCCTCGATTTTCAGGCGGTTTTGTTCCATGATCTTTTTTTGATTTTCCAATTGCAGATTGTGGAACTTAGTTGAGAGGTGGAGTTCAACGGTCTTTTGGAGGAGGCGGGGCAGGGTGGGCTTGGTCACGAAATCAACGGCGCCCAAGGCCAGGCCTTTTTGGATGGTTTCCTCGTCGTATAGGCTGGAGAAA
>JAITJB010000318.1 GCA_031279155.1 Deltaproteobacteria bacterium
GACCTGGGCGATCGATAACCGCTTGGAGGGTTACGCGGCCCACGTAATCGGATCCTTCCACGTCGATTTTAAACTCGGTAATGTAAATCGTAACCCTGGCCTTGGCGTTTGTGGTCTCAGGGCCGCCGGTGACGCCCAAGGTGTAGAGCTTGGTCTTAACCGCCTCGTAGATTAAGGTCTGAACGGAGAGGTGACTTAGGGCGATAGTGTTACCGGTTGGCAAAGTGGTCGTCAGATCGATTTGACCGCTCTGACTTTCTTTAAGAAGTTCCTTACTGGTGGCCTCAGCGCCCACTAAATTGGGATCGTTTCGGCGGTCGAAGACCAGAAGTTGGACGATACCAGGTTGAAGGGACATGCCGCCTTGGGGCCGGAAGTCTACGTTAAGGCGTTTGCCGCCGCCGACCACGCAGCCGGTGAGGAGCGCGGCGGTCAAGACGGTCATAAGGCCGAAAATTAAATGTTTTCTCATAAAATGCCTCACTTTGAATCTAGAGCTTTTGGAAACTAGATCTTTTGAGATCGTTAGGATTTTAGCGTCCTTAGATTTGGATCAAAAGACTTATGCTTCGGATTGATATGGATTTAGAATTTATCCTGATTTCAGGCTGACTTTTTGGCAAAATAAAAACCAATGGCCGCCACCATCATGGCGTGGTCGATGCGGCCATCTAAGATCATAGCCAAAAGTTCATCGGTCGTGGCTAAGGTTAGGGTTAACTCTTCGTTTTCATCAAAATCGGTATGGCCAGTTGGGGCGGCGTTTACGGCTAAAAAGGTGTGGATAAAGTTTCCAAATAAAGCCGGGTTGGGGCGCAGAGAGCAGAGGAGCTCAAATTTTTCAGCCGAGTAACCGGTCTCCTCCATTAGTTCCCTCTGGGCCGTTTCGATCAGAGATTGACCGGGCTCAACTACCCCGCCGGGGAGCTCAAGACTAAATTCTCTCGAGCCGTGCCGGAATTGGTTAACCAGTAAGACCTGACCGCTTGGGGTTATGGCAAAGATGTTAACCCACTCAGGCGCGCTTAGGCAGACGAAGTTTTTTTCCAGTCCATCTTTGGGCGAAAGACAGTGGCGGTTGATGACGTCAAAGACAGGGGTTTTAAGAGTTAAGGAATCGTCAAGTAGTTTCCACTCTTTAAGTCGGGGCATGTTGATTTAAGGCTCCTTTACGTGCGCGATATAACTTTAATAATTTTGTAGCGTTTTTTGCCGGCCCTTAAAGTAACCTGGCCCTCGTCGAGCCACGCTGAGCCTTTAATGATTAGCGTCTCTTCGTCGGCTGAGACGGCTCGATCGTTTAGGTAAGCCCCGCCCTGACGGATAAGGCGCCGGGCTTCGCCTTTAGAAGCGGCTAGTTCTGCTAGGACGAAAAGTTGAGCCAGATCGGACTTTTCAAGTACTTCTCTTTCAAAGCTCATTGTCGGGAGATTGGCGTCTAAGCGGTCGCTGGTCAGTTCCTTTATCTTAGAGGTCGTCTCAACCTCTCCTTTGGGGTCAGCCGCGCCAAAGGCCCTGACTGAGGCCAAAAAGGCCTCTGCTGAGGCCTCGTGGCCGTGGCAGATGGCCGTAACCTCATAGGCTAAGATCTCTTTGGCTCGGTTTATAAGGTTCCCCGGTAAGGTCGATAGATAACGGCACTCCGTCATTGGCAGATAGGTAAATAGCGAAAGGAGCCTAAAAGCTTCTTGGTCGTCTATGTTGCGCCAAAATTGGTAGAAATCGTAGACCGGCGTCTTAGCTGGACTTAGCCAGACAGCCCCGGCGTTGGTTTTGCCAAATTTATCGCCGGTACGAGGATCTATTAAAAGGGGCATGGTCAACCCGTAGGCTTGGCCGCCGTGGACCCGGCGGATGAGATCGACTCCGGCTACTATATTACCCCACTGATCTTGCCCGCCCAACTGCAGGCGGTTACCACGAATTTCAAAGAGCTTTAAAAAGTCGTAAGCCTGCATGACCATGTAGTTAAATTCCAGAAAGGATAATCCTTCCTCTAAGCGGCTTTTGTAGCAGTCAGCTGTGAGCATGCGGTTGACGGAAAAATGCCGCCCAATGTCTCTTAAAAAGGGCACGTAGTTTAAGCGTAGTAACCATTCGCTATTGTCTAATAGCGAGGCGCGACCGGAATTTAGGTCCAAAAAACGCTCGGCTTGCGGCCTTATGCCCTCGAGGTTGGCTTTGATGGTTTCCTCCGTCATGAGCCTTCTAGCTTCAGTGCGGCCGCTAGGATCGCCAACCATAGAAGTTCCGCCGCCGACAAGGGCGATGGGCTTGTGACCAGTCAAATCCATCCACGACAGGGCCATTAGGGGTAATAAGTGACCCACATGGAGCGAGTCCGCCGTAGCGTCAAAGCCTATGTAGCCGGTGACTTGCTCTTGCTCGAAAAGAGCGTTTAAAGCCTCCTCATCGGTGGTCTGGTAGGTAAATCCCCTTTCCTGGAGGATATGGTAAGTGTTTTGGCGGGTATTCATCGGATAGGCAAACTCCCGAGGGGCCGCTTAAAGTAGGTTCTAAGCTCGGCCCGTTTGTTGGGTTTTTGGTTAGTATTGAGCTTTAGCTCGGTGAAAACGAAAAATGACCTCTTAAGTGCTAAAAGCCTTTTAGGTTTGAGGTCTTTCACAATAGCTTGATATACCGAAATCCAAGGTAAAAATCAAGGTAATTTACCCTCAGTCTAAAAGGCTAACTAAACCCATATCTAAACTCATTTTCTGAGACCACCCAAAAAAAGATACTTTACAACCGTGAAATATGATAGTACTATTACTAACCTTCTTGACGGGGCGTGGCGCAGCCTGGTAGCGCAAATGCTTTGGGAGCATTAGGCCGGAGGTTCAAATCCTCTCGCCCCGACCATATAAATCAAGGCTCCATCTGAGTTGATCAGATGGGGCCTTTTTCTGTCTAACGGTATGTAGCTTTAAAGCTTAACGAAACGTGACGAAAAATTTGGTGGTACAGTAAAATAAACACCTTTCAACCGGTAATGTCACCATGGTCACTGATGAATTAATTTGAACTCGCTCAATTGTCATTTTTTTTTGACTTGACAAAACGTAACGAACAGTTTAGCATAAAAAAAATCAACCGAGGAGAAAATTATCATGGAAACAAATACCATGGCTCGCAAAATAACCATGGCTAGTTAATGTTACCATGGAGAAAAACCTTGCCATGGGCTTTGACAATTAAATTTTTATCTAGGAGGTCAAAGTTTTTTTTGGCATATCACTATCGTCAAAAGTTTACCCGCCAGAGCCAGGGAGGCGTAAGCAACCGTAAGAGTTTAAACAAGTGGGCTAAGCCCACTAAAGGGGAGGCAATACCAGGTCATGACTGTCGATTACAAAGCCCTTAAAATGGGCGGATTTATGCGTCAGAAAGAAGGCGACCGATTTTCGGTTAGAGTCAGGGTAACCGGCGGTAATTTAACTACCGATCAACTTAGAACTATAGTTAAAGCCGCTGACCGCTTCGGCGACGGCCACGTCCACATGACCTCAAGGCAGCAATTGGAGATTCCGGCGGTCATGCTCGAGGACGTCGATAAAATTAAGACCTTTTTAAACGACGGCGGGGTATTTAGCGGCGTCTGCGGGCCTAGGGTCCGGTCAGTTACCGCCTGCCAAGGGGCCGACATCTGTCCTTCGGGCTGCATTAGGACGTACCCCTTGGCCCAGGAACTGATGGATCGTTATTACGGTCGCCAGCTCCCGACCAAGTTTAAGTTTGGCGTAACTGGCTGCCGCAACAACTGCCTTAAAATCGAGGAAAACGATATAGGCGTTAAAGGCGGCTTAATCGTCAGCTGGTCAAGCACGCCCTGCACCTTTTGTAGTGAATGCGCGAAGGTCTGCCGCGTGGGGGCCATCGAGGTTGGGGAGGATAGTTTTAACTTAGATAGAGGAAAAT
>JAITJB010000327.1 GCA_031279155.1 Deltaproteobacteria bacterium
CGGACAAGGCAATCTTACAATTTCGGCTGGAAAAAATCCAGAGCAGACATCTGCTATTGTGGCCCCAAGAAATTGGACGCATGGAGGCTCATAGAAAGTGAAGCGCATCCCCATCGATAAGGTCATCGCTGGACAGATGCTGGCTGAAAAGCTCACCCGCCACGACGGGGTGCTCTTAGCTAGCCAGGGTACGCCTATCACCGAAGGGCTCTTGAGGATGCTGGGCCGGATGAACATCGATTCCGTTCTCATCGAGGAGGATGAATCCCGGACGCCCCAAGAGGTTATGGAGGATTTCCGCCAATTTGCCGCCGAGTTAGAAGCCCGCTTTGTCCGCATCGAACCGCAGTCGGTCTTACAGGCCTTAAAGAAAACCATGCTATACCTCGCTGAAAAGGAAAGGGATGAGACCTTGGCCTTAATCAACAACCCCGCGCCTCCCCCTGAGGGCGACAAACAAGACGCGGTCGGTACGGAACAGCCCAATAATGGTCAGTCAGCCAGCCATACAAGATAGGGTTCAGGCCAAAAGGGAGGTCAGGCGGATCAAGAATCTGCCTACCGTGCCTGGCATCGTGGCCAAGATCTCTCGCATGGTGGAAAACCCCGAAACTAGCGCTTCGGAGGTTGGTCGCCTTATCTCTCAAGATCAGGTGCTGTCGGCTAAGGTGCTTAGGATGGCTAACAGCGCTTTTTTTGGCATGTCAAGAAAGATCAGTTCCATTTCTCAGGCTCTAGTCATCTTGGGCTTTGAGGTCGTTAAAGGCTTAGTTTTAACTTCTAGCGTCTTTGACATGATCCAAAAGAGCATGGCCGGCCTTTGGGAGCACTCCATCGGCTGCGCCGCCGCCTCCGGGGCGGTAGCCACCCTCTTAGGCCGCGACGATGCCGAAGAGATATTGGTGGCCGGTCTCTTACACGATTTGGGTAAAGTGGTTTTAGCCTTAAATCTGCCAGAAGAAATGAACCTCGTTCGTGAGAAGGTTAAAACCGGTAACGTCCTTTTTTATGAAGCTGAAAACGAGCTCTTAGATTTCGATCACAGTGAGCTTGGTCAGTGGCTAGCTGAGCACTGGAATCTCCCGGAGAGCTTAGCTGAGCCCATGCGCCTCCACCACCGCCCAGAAAAAGCCGTCTTAAAGCCCGAGTGTACGGCTATCGTTCACATTGCCGATATAATCATCCGGGCCAAAGGTTTTGGCAATGCCGGGGATCTTTTAGTGCCGCCAGTATCCATGACGGCCTGGGAGATGCTAGGCTTAAGGAAGACTGATTTTCTGCCTATATTAGAGATCTTGGAGCCCAAGCTCTCGAGCTTGTGCGACATAACTTCCATAGACTGAGGCTTGACTAAAGTTCGCTTATAATCTCATAAAAGGGGAGCTTTCAATATTTCGGAAAAAAACTTAAGTCTTCTAAAAGCGCTTCAGACTCTAGTTCCAGCCTCCATTTGTGTGGGCCTTGATTTGGTCACTAAGAGGCTGGCTATCGACAATCTGAGCTTCTATGAGATTAAGAGCGTAACCTCTTTTTTTAATTTGATCTTGGTTAAAAACCAGGGAGCGGCCTTCAGCCTTTTGTCCGGCGACGGCCCGGGCCAGGGTATCAAAATGATAGGACTATCAGTTTTAGCCATGGTCCCCTTGATTTGGTTTTATAGCCAAGCAAAAGCGCGCGATCGCGGCTTTTTAGTTAGCTTAGGCTTGGTATTGGGCGGGGCAATAGGTAACATCTGCGACCGCATCCGCTTTGGGGCGGTGGTAGATTTTCTTGACTTCCACTTTCGCGATCGTCACTGGCCGGCTTTTAACGTGGCTGACATCGCCATCTGCGTTGGGGTGGGACTATTGGCTTTATCGATCGTAACTGGCCGGGGGCCCTTTGGTCATCAGGCTAAAAATCCAACCTCTGGCCGTCGGGCTGGCCGGGCCAGGACTTCGAGATCCTCCGAGTAAATAAATGGCCCGAGTACTGATTGCCGAGTCCAACAAAGTGACGGCCGATTTCGTAGCTGAGACCCTGGAGAAGGCGGGCCACGTGACTATGGCCACTTCCAGATTGACGGAGGCCCTGGCTATCTTCCAGGAGCACCGTCCGGATTTGGTGTTGGTCAACTATTTTCTGACCGAAGGCGACGGCTTAAGTTTCCTAGAAACCCTCCTAAATCTCGCGCCTACCGCCGCCGCCGTCATGACTACCGGTTTAGGTAACGAGAACATGGCCTGTCAGGCTATGCGCTTGGGGGCTTACGATTACATCGTTAAGGGCCAGACTTATTTTCAGGATCTGCCCGGGATCGTAGCCGACTGCCTAAGCCGCCGCGAGCGCATAAACAAAAAAGCGACCATCGATAATCTCAGCCACCGCCTGTCGGCTCAGGCGGAATTGGCCGGCTGGCTGGATCACAATTTTAAAAACATCCTCTCAGCAATCGCCGGATCTTTATCTCTGATAGAACTAGAAAACCCCGATCAGAGTAACGAAAAGCGCCGGGAATACTTAAGCGATAGCTTAGATAGCCTTAAAACCGGCTTAAAACTACTCGACCAATTGAGCCGCATGATGAGCATGGGTAGCGTTGAAGACGAAAAAACCGTCTCTGTCTCCCAGATAGTTGACGACGCCTGGCGTTCAATTACCTCCCAACTTAGAAATGGCCCCATAGGCGATTTTTCCATCTCCCCTGACATTTTAACTAACCTTTATTTTATTAACGACACTAGAGATCTGCCCCCGATGCGCTTGGTCGGGCAAGATCTCTCAACTATCTTAGAAGCCCTAATTAAAAACGCCATTGAGGCCGTTGGAAACTCCAAGGAGCCTAGGATTATAGTTAGGGCCAAACGGACTGACGATTATCTATTTTTCTCAGTAGAAGATAACGGCCGGGGTATGGACGATAAGGTCCAGCGCCACGCCTTCGAGCCTCTTTTCTCCACCAAGGGCC
>JAITJB010000257.1 GCA_031279155.1 Deltaproteobacteria bacterium
GGCCGGCGGACGGTATTTATTCCCACGGCCTCTTTGGTTGAAGACGACGCCTTTTTTGTCGACAAAGACCAAAAGGCTTTGGAAAAATTTGGCCTCGAAATCGATAAGCTCGAGGTGGCCACAGCCAGCTCCTACGAAATACGCGAAAAAATTAAAGGGGCCGACTCCATCTTTGTCTCTGGCGGTAACACTTTTTTTCTCCTCCAAGAGCTTAGGCGGACCGGGGCCGATCTGTTAATCGAAGATCACATTCAAGCGGGGAAACTCTATATCTCCACCTCAGCCGGATCGATAATCATGTCCCCCAATATCGAGTACGTCAAGCACATGGACGATGTGGCTCAGGGGCCGCTTTTGCGCGGCGACTACACGGCTTTGGGTATGGTCGATTTTTATCTAACCCCCCATTGTACGAGCGATATTTACCGGGAAGCCTGCGAGAAGATTAAAGCTCAATACGGGCAAAGCCTAAATTTATTGGTTATTAACGACTCTCAAGTAGTTACCGTCCTAGGGGACCAGACAGAAGTTTTAACGCTGCCCACAAATAAATAGCCCCGGGGTCTTTTTGGCGGGTTTTAGAGGGCTTTGTGGCCGGCATTTTGGGCTGTTTTTTTGGCGGGCTATTTGTCCGACATTTTGGGCTGGTTTTTTTGGCGGGCTATTTGTCCGGCATTTTGGGCTGGTTTTTTTGGCGGGCTATTTGTCCGGCATTTTTGGGCGCTCTTTTTCGAGAACCTTGCTAGTAGTGTTGGTTAGTATTGGTTAGTATTGTTGTTTCATGGTGCTTCACGTGGGAGGTGGGCTGTGAAGAAATCTAAAGTCTATTTTACCGATATGCGCTGCCGCTTTGGCGATAGCCTTTTGCATAAGCTCGATAGAGTCTTAACTGCCGCCGGCTTTGACGACATAAATTTTGAACGCCAATTTGCGGCCATAAAAATTCACTTCGGCGAGCCAGGAAATTTAGCCTTCCTTAGGCCCAATTTTGCTAAGACCGTAGCCGAACGCGTCAAACTTAAGGGCGGGCTACCTTTTTTAACGGACTGCGGCACTCTCTATGTTGGCCGCCGTACCCACGCCATAGCCCATATGGACGCCGCCGAAGAAAATGGTTTTAACACAAAATCCACCGGCTGCCCCATCATTATAGGCGACGGCCTTAAGGGAACCGATGATGTAGAAGTTCCCATTGAAGGCGGGCTGATTTTAAAGACCGCCCTCATAGGCCGGGCCATTATGGACGCCGACATCATCATCTCCCTTAATCACTTCAAGGGCCATGAGCTGACCGGTTTTGGCGGGGCTATTAAAAATTTAGGCATGGGATCTGGTAGTAGAGCCGGGAAGATGGCCATGCACAACGACGGCAAACCTCAAGTAGTGCCAGAAAAGTGCATTGGCTGTAAGGCCTGCGCCAAATACTGCGCCCAGGCGGCCATCAGCTTTAAAGATAAAACGGCTAATATCGATCACAGCCTCTGCGTTGGCTGCGGCCGCTGCCTAGGCGCCTGTAACTCCCACGCCATCGATATTGCCTGGGATACGGCTAACGATAAGCTAAACCGTAAGATGGCCGAGTACGCTAAAGCCGTCTGCCAAGGGCGGCCTAATTTTCATATTAACATCGTAAACCAGGTTTCCCCGTTCTGCGATTGCCACGCTGAAAACGACGCCGCCGTTATCCCGGATTTAGGTATTTTTGCTTCCTTTGACCCTGTCGCCTTAGACGCGGCCTGTATTGAGGCGGTTAATAAGGCTAACGTCCTAGCTGGAACTATCGTCGATAGCCGCGATAGCTCTGAAAGCGATCTCTTTAAGAGAATTCACCCGGCTACCGACTGGTCTTCCCAACTAGATCACGCCCAAGAGATAGCTCTTGGCTACCGTAAGTACAATCTTTTAACTGTTAAGTAATTTTCTATCAGCCGAATATGGCTGGCAATATTACGGCAAAAACCAGAGCCGGAAGGCAGCTTGAGATGGGGACCGGCGGCCTTAAGCCCAGCATGTTAACTCCGATGCCCATGACCAGTACCCCGCCAGTAGCCGACAAGCAGTTTTCGATGGCGACCGTCATTATCGGCTGGAGGGCGCCAGCTAAAACGGTAAGCAGGCCCTGGTAAAGTATAATCGGAACCGAGCACCACAAGACGCCAGAGCCCATTTTGGAAGCCATGATGCCGACGGAAAAAAAGTCGATCATGGTTTTAGTAAGGAGCGTGTTGCGGCCCTGACCTAAGCCCTCCTCAAATGATCCGACAATGGCCATGGCGCCAGAGCAGACCATGACGGAACTGGCGATTAAGCCTTCGGTGAAGGCCGGGTTTTTTGAGCCGATTACGGTTTTAAGTTTATCGCCCAAGGAATCTAGCTTTGGTCCCAATTTTATGACCTCACCAAAGCCGCCGCCCAAGACAGCGCTCAATAGCGCTAAGATCAAATCCGGACTCTTCTGGACCATGCCGAGGCCAATGGGGATGATAAACAGGCCGAAAAGCTGGAAGATGACCTGACGGACCCTTTCGGAAATTAAGTTACCTAAAGTTAAGCCTAAGGCGCCGCCGATAACGACGGCCACCGAATTTATGATGGAACCCCAAGGAATTATCACTTTTATGCTCTTTTTTCTTTTATATCGGCTGAGCCCTAAAAAGACGCCCTCCGATTTTTGATTAGAATTGACGCCAATAGTTTGGCGGAAAATGGCATTTTACATAAGCTAGCGCCTATTTTCAACGGCCAAAATCAAGCCTAAGCTAGCGAATTTGGCCAGGCTTTGGTAAGCTAAGGAGTGTCGGCTCTTGCTTGACAAAACCTCACTGGTCGGGTTAATTTAGATTTAACAGCCTTTTGGCTGAGGATCGCTTAATTTCTTAAATATGCTTATCAGGAACGAATTATGAACCAACCCCCGCCGGGCGCCGCAAGTGACCTCGCTAGAAGCCGCATTAAAGATCTCTTAGGCGGTAAACAAGCTCCCAGCGGTCAAGTTATCGTCAAGGGTTGGGTTAGAACTAGGCGAGACGCCAAAGGAGTGTCTTTTTTGGAGGTAAATGACGGTTCGTCATTAGCCAACCTCCAGGCGGTTATCTATGAGAGCGATCCGGCTTATAGTATTATTAAAGAACTCTCAACTGGCGCTTCCGTGAGCCTAACAGGGCTTTTGGTTCCCAGCCAAGGTCAGGGCCAAAAATGGGAGCTCTTAGTGCATAAGATACAAATCGTCGGCCCATCGGGCCCCGATTATCCTCTCCAAAAAAAGCGCCATAGTGATGAATATTTAAGAGAAATTGCCCACTTAAGACCAAGGACAAACAAGTACGGCGCTATCATGCGCTTAAGGAGCCAATGCGCCTGGGCCATTCACGACTTTTTTCGCGCCAAGGGCTTTTTTTACGTCCATACCCCGATAATCACCGGTAGCGACGCCGAAGGGGCCGGCGAGATGTTTAGGGTAACGACCTTGCCGCCAGGGGATAATAAGCCTGAGGAGGATTTTTTTGGTAAAGTTGCCTCATTAACTGTCTCAGGTCAGTTGGAGGCCGAGCTCCTGGCCATGGCCTTAGATAGGGTTTACACCTTCGGACCAACTTTTAGAGCCGAAAACTCTAACACCTCTCGCCACGCAGCTGAGTTTTGGATGATTGAGCCAGAGGCGGCTTTTTTTGATCTAAATGATGACATGGACTTAGCTGAGAGCATGATCAAATACCTGGTCAGTCAAGCCTTAGAGCATTCGCGCGATGATTTAGCCCTCTTCGATCGCTTCGTTGAAAATGGCCTTTTAGATCGCTTAGAAAATCTAGTTGCCGCCCCATACGTGCGCATTTCTTATGAAGATGCTATCGAGATATTGGTTAAAAGCGGGGCTGATTTTGAATTTGAGCCTTTCTTTGGCGCCGATCTGGCTACCAGCCATGAGAGGTATTTGTGTGACCACTTTGGCGGCCCGGTCATCGTCCATGACTACCCGAGCTCGATAAAGCCTTTTTACATGCGCCTATCTGATGATGAGCGGACGGTAGCCGCCATGGATATCTTGGTGCCCAAGGCCGGAGAACTTATTGGCGGCAGTCAGCGCGAAGAAAGGCTCGATGTCTTAATGGACCGCATGATTAAGCTGGGTATGGACCCGAAGGCTTATCAGTGGTACCTTGACACCAGAAGGTGGGGAGGGACGCCTCACGCCGGGTTTGGCTTGGGCTTTGAGCGGTTTTTGATGATGCTCACCGGCGTCACTAACATCCGTGATGTCCTTCCTTTTCCCAGGACCCCTAGGAACCTGGAGTTTTAGTTCTGGCCAGGCTTTTAAGTTTGGCCGCGATTGGTTTTAAGGATCTAGGAGCTACGGGCTCTTAATCTAAAAAACCAGTTTTTATCTTGATTTCTACACGGAGTAGCTAAATGTCACTTATTATCGGAATGGCCGGCAAGGGCGGCACAGGAAAAACGACGCTGGCCGGCATGGCCGTACGCTATTTGTCATCGGTCGGAAAGGTCCCTATATTGGCGGTGGATGCCGATTCTAACGCCAACTTAGCCGATGTCCTAGGTATGACCTACGATCGCACCCTAAGCGACGCTCGCGAGGAGATGAAGGTTTCCGTGGGCGATGTTTCCATAACCAAGGATACCTTAATTGAAATGCGGACCCAAGAGGCTATCGTTGAGGGCGATGACTTTGACCTAGTCGTCATGGGTCAACCAGAGGGCTCGGGCTGTTACTGCGCCGCCAATGCCGTCTTAGCCGGAGTATTGGATAAGACTTTTAAAAATTACCCCTACCAGGTTATCGATAATGAAGCCGGTATGGAGCATATCTCGAGGCTGACGGCCAAGTACATGGATGTCTTCTACGTGGTCTCCGACGCCTCAAGGCGCGGGCTTACGGCAGCTCAGAGGATCTGGCGGCTAGTTGACGAGCTAAAGATAACCATCAAGCATAAATACTTGATTTTAAACCGCACCCGGGGCCAGGTGCCCGACGAGGTGATGAAGATTATCGACCAAGAGCCCATGCACTTGGCAGGTACTATCCCCGATGATTCGGTCATCTACGATACCGATCAAGCCGGAAAGCCAACCTCTGTTTTACCCATAACCTGTCAGGCTGTGGCGGCAGCCAACGAGATCTTTAAAAAGACCTTAGTAGATTAGTTGAGTGGTCTAGGGCTCGGGCAAACCGGGCCTATTTAGGTCAAGCCGCTCCGGTCTCGCCGTCATCAGCGTCCGGGGCGGCTTTTTAGCTGGTAAATCATGGATTTTAATTTTGACAGCCTCCAAAGTTACGCCCAGTCTTGCTTAAGACTGGCTGAAGCCGCGCTTTCTGATTTTGATAGCCCCAAAGCCGTGGCCGAAGCTACCGAGAGCCTAAATCTCTATCCCAATTTATCGGCTCTTAAGGCCCCTTGGTCGGTCCGATCGCTTGAGGATTACGAGGGCTTAAACGAGTTAGGCCGGCAGGCCGTGCTCGCCGGCCGCATCTTCTGGGAGCACCCGGTGGCCGGCGAAGCCACCCGCTTGGGGGTGGGCCGCAAATTTTTATTGACGCCCTCCTTTTTAGTTACGCAAGCTGCGGCCAGGGGCTTAGTTGAAGCAAAAGAATATAACGATTTACTGCCCATAAATTTAGGCTTTCGGCATCTCATGCAGCCTCTTTTGGAAATTAGCTTACTTGCTGATTGTTTTGGGGTTTCTCCTGTTGAAGCCATAAGAAACCAAAGGATGCTCATCATTAACGCCTCTGATGACGGCGAAAAGCCCTCCGGGCTCAATCAGGCCATCGCCAAAGCTTTTTCAAAAATTATGCCCCTAGAAAACATCTTATTTATGACTCAGGCCAGCTTCTACGGCCTTAACCGTCAGAAAGGGGGCTCATGGTACTTTGACCAAAATTCGCCCAAAAGGCTCCATAACCACGGCCAGATGGTCATGCAAAAGACCATGGAAAACCAGATTTACCACTTAGATGATGTAGGCAATAGCGTCTTTTTAGATCGGGCTAGTTTTTTTTCGCTCTTAGATGAGTATGAGGATTTAGTTTCCTATAACATCGAAGATCTGGACTTTTTAACTAGCGCCCTCGACTTAGCCGCCCTAGGCTTAGCCGTGCGCTTAGGACGCTCAGGTTACGGCATGGTCATGGAGATTATCCTAAATAATCCCCAAAGGCCCATCAAGGGCGGGATGTGCGCCCACGATAGCGTTTTAAATCTCGATGTGGTCGTTGAGAGCTTCCGCTTAAGGGATATATCGCCACTAGACATCAAATTTTTAAATAAAAACTTTAACCATTACCCGAGGCCGGCCAAGGTCTTGGGCAGCCTTAGGGAGAAGGGGCTATTTATGCCCGTTAAGGTTATTGACGATCGCCTGTACTTTCAGCCGGTCCAGGGGGATCTCAATTTTTTGACCCGGACGGCTTTTTTTACCAGGCGAGCCTCGGCTACCATCAACTCCCTTAAGGCTCCGGTGGATATCCCGGCGGCCCTAGCCGCTATGAAAGCTCAAGATAGTCAAAAGGGTTTTCGCGAGCTCTCTGAGCTCCTCGGGCTTTTATAGAACGTAAAATAAGTCGGCTAAATAAAGATAGCCCAAAACTTTGAGGGAGTTTTAGTATGGATAGTGAAAAGGCCAAACTAAAAGAATTTTGGAACAAAAGGGCTCAGGGCTTTCCAAGATACAACGAGGCCAAAGATAGCTACGAAAATTCCATCCTTCAAACAGCTATGGATTTAGGGGTAAACTTTAAAGGCCAAAGAGTTTTGGATGTGGGCTGCGGCAGCGGGATGTATACGCTTAAAATCGCCTTAATGGCTCAAAGCGTGGTGGCTGTTGATATTTCCGAAGAGATGCTGGAGATTTCCCGCCTAGATAGCCAGAAACTTGGCTTAGAAAATATAACCTACGTCTTATCTGATTGGGCTGATTTTGAGCCAAAAGGCCAGTTTGATGTGGTCTTTTGCTCAATGTGCCCGCCTACCAAAGAAGATCCGGCCAAAGCTAAACTTATTGAAGTCGTTGGCTCCGGGAGCTTAGTTTACATAGGCTTTAAACAGTATACCGATCCCAAACCCCTAGGCATTTTAATCGACCACTATAATCTCACCAGGAAGACCTTTCAAAGCGGGCCCGATATGCGCCGCTGGTTAGAAGGGCAAAATCTAAAATATAAGTATGTTGAGCGAAACGGCCATTGGACCAACGAATATAGCCGGGAAGTTGGCTTAAATTGGTGCCAAAATATGCTTAGCGATCTAGGCTGCCCTAGCCCAGATATAGAACTTATCGAAGAAACCCTGAAGCCTTTTTGGATCGATGAGATTAAAAAATACCGGGTTACTACCCCTTACTCAATTGAGCTGATAGTTTACGGTCTAGGCTGAAAAAGGCTCGGAGTCGCTATGGCTAGAGAAAGAGGACAGGGTAGGGAGTTTTGGAACAAAAGGGCTCAGGCCTTTCCAAGATACAACGAGGCCAAAGATAGCTACGAAAACACAATGCTAAAAGCGGCCATGGATTTAGGGGTAAACTTTAAAGATCAAAGAGTTTTGGATGTGGGCTGCGGCAGCGGGATGTATACGCTTAAGATCGCCTTAATAGCTCAAAGCGTGGTGGCCGTAGATATCTCCGAAGAGATGCTGGAGATTTCTCACATTGATAGCCAGAAACTAGGCTTAAAAAACATCACCTACGTTCTATCTGATTGGGCTGATTATGAGCCGCAAAAAGAATCTAGCCAATTTGACGTCGTCTTCTGCTCGATGTGTCCCCCGATGGAAGATGATTTGGCCAAAGCAAAGCTCATTAAGATTGTAGGTAGCGCAGTCTTAGTTTACATCGGGGCCTACGATTTTACTGAGCCCAAACCCCTTAGTCTTTTAAACGACCATTACGGCCTTAAACACTTTAGATTTAGAAGCGGGCCTGATATGCGCCGCTGGCTAGATAGCCAAAATCTACCTTACAGATGGGTTAACCAAAAGGGCCATTGGACCAACGAATACAGCCGAGAAACAGGTATAAACTGGTGCCAAAACATGCTGATCGATTCCGGCTGCCCTAGCCCGGATAGGGTACTAATCGAAAAAACTTTGGAGCCTTTTTGGCGCGATGAATCTAAGAA
>JAITJB010000298.1 GCA_031279155.1 Deltaproteobacteria bacterium
AGTTTAGGTCGTAAGCTATGGATTTTTAAAAAAAGTTCGGGAGTAAAATTGAGCCAGGTAAACTCAAATCGTGGCGCAGCTGGCGTCGCAGTTGTTCTTAATAAAATCTGCTTGGAGCCGTTTGATTTTTCGCCGTTTGTCTTCGCCCTGTCTTAAGTGCATAATAATTCGCTAATAGATGCGATAAAATCTAGATATAGGTCTATGCCATATAATACAGGATATCTACCAAGGAAGGGGGCGCGAAACCTTGGAATCGTTCAAAAGATCACGCTCCCATTCCAGGCACGGGCAGGCGGCTCAAGAACAAAATTAGTCAAATAGTCAGTAGCAAATTATTCTTTTTGTTTCATTTTTGTATAAATTTATAAAATAAATAAGTCTAAAGTATTGAAGCGTAAAAATAGATGCTCTGGCCATGGACTTGACTTAATATCCAAAGCGAATTATAATCCAGAAAGTTATTGTTTTGCCTGTCAAAATTTCAATCAAAACCAAACTAGTCCGGTATTCACTTAATTTTGGGACGCCTTAGCGCCCCCAAACGGCTCCGGACAGTAAGGTTTACTTAGGCGAAACCCGTATCAGCCCGAAAACAATCTAAATCGCCCCTTGACGCCCGTTTAAAAGTCCTTCGCGAGAGCCCGAGCAATTCAATCCGAACTAGCCTTTCCAGTCTTTTCAGCCTTTCCAGCCTTTCTTGCCGATAGAGCCCGCCTTAAATCAAGCCTCAAGACGTATATCTTTAGGATCTCTGATCTGTAAATTAACTTTTATTTAACATAGCCTTAATAAAAATAACATCGGAATGTATTAATCTAAAGAGATAAAAGCCTAGGAATAATCAAAGCCCTCGCAGCCTTAAACTCCCGTCCTAAAAGTATCACCTGAGTTTGAACCAAGCTAAATCCCTGCAGCTCTGACCACTATGTCCGATCTTTCAGCCGTCCTCATAGCTTAGGCCCAAGGAACTTAACTTCGGGCTTAAAAATCGCAAGGCTACGATGGCCTTTTAGTTCAATTAAGCGAAAAAGAGAACATTATGAGCGAACAATCAATTAGCGATTCGTGTTTTTGCCTAGATTTAAACGCCATAAAAGGTGTGATTATATTTCCTTCCTTGGGAACGCCGGCCATAGTTGAGGCCAACGGTCAGTTAACGGTCTATTTGGCTCTTGAGAAACAGGCCTTTGAAAAGCACATCCTCTATGGCGGCGCCCAAATGCCTGGCTCCCCGGTGCCGGAGTGGCTGGCCAGGCAATTTTATTTCCAGACCATTATTACCCCCTGGACGGATCGCGGTCGAGATTACGTTAGTTACAAAAAATACGCAGGCGAATTAGCTTCGGCGGCGGCGCCCTTCAATCGGTTTTACTCGAATCACCAAGTTGTTAGCGAAAAATACGCCCAAAAGAAATTTGGCGGTTTTTATATCGGAAAGTTTGAAGCCGGCCAAGAATTTCTCGTAAACTACTACCCTCTTGGCCAAGGAGTTCAGCCGCCCCAAGGACCATTCGGCGTGATCCACCGAGCCGCCGTTAACATGTACCTAAGCGGAGACTTAACGGATACTGTGCCTCAAAACGCCGAAGGTGATCCTTACCCAAAGGGAGCGAACGCCAAAGGTAAATCAAGCTCCGAAACTAATCAAGCTACTAAAGCCCCGTCCAACGCTCAGCCCAATCAAGGCGACTTAGATGATGCGGGCTATCCCTACGTTTTTCAATTTACGGTCAGCCAAGCCAATAATCTAGACTTTCCGGGATTATTTGAGCTTATGTTTCTGTATATTAACTTTAAGGATTATTCGGATGCCTTAAGAGACGGGGAAGATCAAGATCAATTTATTTTTAATAAGGAAAATGATTTACATGTACAATACTTAACAAATCCGGGTGATGAGCTTATCTCCAAGGCCCTTATTAGCGAATTAAATTCTAAGTCTAATGAATTAAAATCTAATACTTCAATAATAAATATTGTTGAATTCGAGCGCTTTCGCTCGATGAAGCCTAAAAAAATACAACTGGCCAAGCTTTGCGATACCACCCCCACGGCGGTTTTAACCCAAGGTCAAAAAGACGCCAGCGGGGTTGCCAATGCCGCCAAAGGCGGCGGGGAGCAGTATTTGCACTATCTTTCTGATAAAAACGGCTGGTTTGTTTTGTCCCGGCATCCGGTTTACATAACCGACAAAAATTATCTCGATATCGGGGTGGTAAACGATCTTCATCTCTCCTCTAGGCAGGTGAGCTACAAGCTTGTCGCCCCACAGGTCATCCATGGAGCAGCTGAGGAAGAGTCTCCATATATTGGGCGGCTCTGTCACCAAACCTTGGAAACATCCCAGCGCCTAATTAAGGCCATTGGGGCCGAAAGCGACGCCTTAATCGTGGCCGGAGACGCCTTTGACGTTCTAAGAAATTTCGATCTGAAAATCGTGGAAGCTAAAAATCATTCGCCCCTTAGGCCTAGTGATTTAGAAGAAACTTTTGGGCCGGAGCATGGCCCTTAGGCAGGAAATCTCCCTGAGCCAGAGCCTGAACCCTGGGATAGGCCAGACAAAAAAATCAACTTGAGCACGGCCCAATTGTGGGAGCATTTGGATTTTAATAAATACCAAAACCAAGGCCCAAATTATCCTTTCTATGTCGATGCTTTGATGTTTATGGGTCTTATTTTGGACTATTACAGCCTATCTCGAAAACCTATTTTTTACGTAACCGGAAACCATGAAGGCTATGAAGCGCCTCATGGCATCTCCCAAAGGTTATCAAAAGATTTTCACGTTAAGCCAGGGCTCCCCTCAGATCAAAATCTGACCTTCTACGAAGCCGCTCTTTTGTTTGGCAAAAAGTATAGTTACCTAGAGGCCAAAGCCGATTTTAAAAAGGAAAACTTATCTTGGGCTTACCGCTGGATAACCCCTTGGCAAGATTGTCTGGTCAACTTCGGAAACAATCAAAACATTTTACTTTTGGGTTGGGGCGACGCTGAAAATTTATCAGCCAATGAAAGTGATAGCGGGGGAACGCTGACCATAGCCGGTTCGGCTTTTACCGACAATCAGATGGGTTTACTAAAACAGATGGTCAGTCAAGAAGACAAATTTAACGCCATAGCCTCCCATTTTACCTACGCCAATTTTGACTTGAACATCCCCTTCCGTAATCAAGAGCCAGAGCCAGATTTAGAGCAGGCTCAAACTCAGGTTCAAGCTCAAACTCAAGCTCCATATCAAGCGATAGAGCGGGCTCCACAGCCAGATCGATCTAATTCTCATTTATTGCCTGCGGCAAATACTGAGTCCGGAACTTTTGAGGGAAACCGTAAGGCCGTGTTTTCCCAACTAGCCAAAGGTAAGGTTAAGTTAACCATCTCGGGTCACTCCCACAGGGGAGGGGCCTACACTTTACTAAGTGATGGCCCAAATACCAGCCCAAATTACGGTATAAGTCACGGCCCAAGTAACAACCTAAGTCACGGTCAGGTCGAGGGCTTAGGACTAGCCGGACCAAACATGAGCCAGAACGTTAGCTTAACCGACGGCGGTAGGGCCCTTAAATCTATCGTACCTGACGGACAATTTGGCGATCGGACGGCCTGTCTGGTCTCGGGGGCCGGCGGCTTATATTCTTACCAGAACATTAATAATTCTAACCATTCAGATTTAGATAAACCACAGGGAATGCTAATAAAATGTAGTAATTCCGGAAACTTAGAAAAAATTCGGTATATCCGAGACGATTATTCGGCCAAACCCCGCCTGGCCGTCCGCTGTGACTACTTATGGTATGAAAATAACATCCAGATGTTTTTTCACAGACCGGAATTAAGGGGCGACATTGTCGCTGAAAGAGGCTTAGAGCCTACGCGTAAATACCTAATGCACCTAAATCCCGAGTGGCTAGAGTTTCTAAACGGCCAAAAGCTCCAGGGCGGCGGGGTGCTGCCCATTGAGTACCTTACTCTCCACTGTCTAA
>JAITJB010000311.1 GCA_031279155.1 Deltaproteobacteria bacterium
CGTACTCATCTTCAAAGAGTTGCATTACAAATAACTGAAAAACTGCCTTCTGTTGTTCTTCAAGTTGAGAAACAATGGGATTGGAGTTATAAATCCAAAAATAATGGATTGGAAAGTGGTTATACTAATTTTTATAATTCGAAAAAATTACTTTATAGTTTATTTGATAATATTGCATATTATAATAATCTTTTTTTCTTCTTTTTTAAGAATGAATAATATATGTAATTATCTAATTTTATTATAAAACTTGATTTTTCTAAACGTATTTTAGAAATTGGACCTCTTGATAGTCCTAAAGTAGATAAAACAATATTTAAAAATGCGTTTTATGCAGATATTAGACATACTAATTAGGACTCTTCAAAGACCAAACGTTTTCCTCCCTTTTTTACTCACTCCCACTAACATACCCAAAAGAAATTATCGCGTCCAGGCGCGAAAGAAAAGTTCGATTTTGCAATCTTCCGCGAACATGAAGTCCGATTTTGGTAGGGAGCGGAAATATTAAAAATATTTTAACTTGGTAACTCGATTTCCCTATTTGACATTTGAAAACTTCTTGCCTTAAAATACCTTTGGGGTTATAATGCATTGCAGAAAATCCCGCCGGGTTTTCTTTCCTGCCAAGGAGTACCTTTTGAGCTCTGATGACGAAAATTTGAGTGTTTCCTATAAAGACGCCGGGGTTGACATTGACGCTGGGAATGAGGCCGTAAGGCTCATTACGCCCATGGCTCAATCAACCTTTGATTCACGGGTTTTAAACGATATCGGCGCTTTTTCTGGGCTCTATGGGCTAGGCAGTTTGCAACTTAAAGATCCCGTTTTGGTCTCTTCGACCGACGGGGTGGGCACCAAACTTAAAGTTGCCATCATGGCCAATCGCCATAATACCGTTGGTATTGATTTGGTGGCCATGAGCGTAAACGACGTTTTAACCCAAGGGGCCAAGCCGTTATTTTTCCTTGACTACTTAGCCATGGGTAAAATTGAGCCGGAAAAAGTCGCGCTTTTGGTTTCCGGGGTTACTTCTGGTTGTCGTCAAGCCGGCTGCGCCCTTTTAGGCGGCGAAACGGCGGAAATGCCTGGTTTCTACCAGGAAGGCGATTACGACATGGCCGGTTTTGCCGTTGGGGTGGTCGAACGAGAAGCCATCATTGATGGAACCAATATCGCCCTAGGCTATAAGCTAATTGGCCTTCCCTCCACGGGTCTTCATTCCAACGGTTTTTCTCTGGCCAGAAAAATCATCTTTGATAAAATGGCTTTGAGTATAGACTCACCATTATTTGATTCAACGGTGGCTGACGTTCTCTTGACTCCGACTAAGATCTACGTTCAGTCAATTTTGGCTGTCCTTAAACGGCACCAGATCCACGGCCTTGTCCACGTGACCGGCGGGGGCATAATCGAAAACTTACCCAGAGTGCTTCCTTACGGTTGTCAAGCGGTTCTATACTCCAAAAGTTGGACAAGAAAACCAATCTTTGATTATTTAGCCGAACATGGAAATTTAAGTACCAACGAGTTATATCGTACTTTTAATATGGGTATAGGTATGATTCTCGTGGTGGCCCCAAAAGACTTAAATGATATTATGGCTATTTTGGATGATCATGGTGAGCATCCTGCTTTGATCGGATCTATTTTTCCTCAAATGGGCGCTAAACGGGTCTTAATCATTGACGAAAGCCTTCCAGATGATGACGATGAGCGGGAGTAGGTTTGGTTCGATTTTGGAATTACAAACTATTCATTTCTTCATCTGAGTAATTTTTAAAAAAATAATCGGTAACGAAATATTTATGAAATTTGCCGTTTTTTGTTCAGGTCGAGGTTCAAACTTGGCCGCCTTACTGGAAGCCCATGAAAATGGGAAGTTAGGCGGTGCCGAGCCCGTGGCCGTGATTTGCGACAGTCATCACGCCGGAGCCTTGAACGTGGCTAGGGAACGGGGAATTTACGCGACTTTCGTCCCTAGGACGGCCTATCATGCCAACCGGGATGGCTATGAAAAGCGGCTCCTTGAAGTCTTGGCTCCTTTTGATGTCGAACTGGTGGTCTTAGCCGGGTTTTTGCGGATTCTTGGACCACTCTTTTTAGAAGCCTTTCCTTTGAAGGTGATAAACGTTCATCCAGCGCTTTTACCTGCCTTTCCGGGCGAAGGCGTCTGGGACGCCGAAGTCAAGTCTGGGATAAAGCTGGCCGGGGCCACGGTTCATTTTGTCGATCAAGGAGTTGACACGGGCCCAATTATCATTCAAGGGGCCGTTCCTGTTTTGGATACCGACGGACCGGACCAATTGGCCGCGAGGATTTTACATATCGAGCATAAGATTTTGCCCCAGGCCGTGTGCTGGCTAGCCCAGGGCCGTCTTGAGGTCTCCGGTCGTAAAGTTACCCTAAAGGATCAAGTAAGCCCGAGGGCCCTTGAGGCCCTGGTTTGGCCACCATTGGAACCGGAAACCGGAAAGATTTTTAAGTTTTCTTGATTTTTCTGATAAGAAAGATCGATCCTTTTTCAAGTTTTTATATTCAAAAAATGTAAAATTATTGACTTGCTTCCTTAAATGAAGACAAGCGGATGATTTACTTTATTGAAAGCTCCCTTAGATTTTTCGTTATATAATCCATAAGTTACAAAATTAGTCCCTGTTACGCCGTCCCGCTCCTTTGGACCTAGTTGTTTAAAGTCCACTTGGATAAACAGCCAGAGAAATGAAAAAAAAACATTAATGAAGAGTTTTATTTTTATCTATCTGGTTTATCAAATCTAAGTGACGTTTTAATAAAGAAAAATTTATTTTAATATCTTTAATAATTTAAATTATCTTTTAAAATATAATTTTAATTGATGATTTCTTATTATTATTGGAGATTTTATGATATGCTACACAAAAATAATGGAATCGGCTAAGCTAGGTCAGGCTAAAGCCCAATGTCAGTTGGGTTCGCTGTATTACCACGGCGAAATGTTGCCAAAAAATTATGAGGAAGCTCGAAAATATTTTCAGCTGTCCGCCGTCCAAGGCTACATCGAGGCCCAGTATAACCTAGCCCACATGTGTCTTAAGGGTTTGGGACAAGAACCAGACGAATTCACGGCTGAGAAATGGTTTAGGTTAGCCGCCGAAGGTGGAGACATCCGAGCGCAGTTTCGTCTGGGAGACATGTATTATCTGGGACAAGCCGGTTTATCGGTAGATAAAAAGCTTGCCGCTAAATGGTATTCCATGGCGGCCGATAGCGGCATGCCTCAGGCTCAGTTTAGTTTGGCTAAAATGCGAGATTTTGGCGATGGAATTAAAAAGAGTCGGCGCGAGGCCTTTAAACTCTACAGCCAAGCCGCCAACGGTGGTTTGCCCGAGGCCCAACTTTGCTTGGGAGTCATGTATGACCAGGGTGAGGGCGGGGTTGGAATCGATAAGGTTCGGGCCGCTCGATGGTATGAGCAGGCCGCGGAAGCCGGTAACGGTGAGGCCCAGTATCTGATAGGCACCTATTACGAGGAAGGCGTTGGGCTCCAAAGGGATATGGATGTCGCCATAAAATGGTATCGAAAGGCGGCCGAGAACGGTCAGATACTAGCCCAGCACACTCTTGGCACCATCTATGACGAAGGGCTGTTTATAAAGCGCGATCCCTTGGAGGCCGTAAAATGGTATTCCGCGGCCGCCTTGGCTGGGCTTGCCGAAAGCCAGCTTAATCTTGGGGTCATGATGGATCTAGGCGACGGTCACCCCCAGGACAAAACCCAAGCCTTGTGGTGGTATCGTCAAGCCGCGCTTCAAGGCCAGCTCAAAGCCCAGTTTAATTTGGGCTTGATCTATGATCTGGGCGACGGGGTTGAACCAAACTGGACCGAGGCGGCTAGGTGGTATAAGATGGCCGCTTCCCAAGGTCACGTTTTGTCTCAGTATCATTTGGCCAGTCTTTACGAGAGCCAAGCCTCAGATTCCGATCAAAATCTAAGTCAAGCGGCGGTTTGGTACGAAAGGGCCGCTGAAAACGGCTATCCCTGGGCTCAGATTAATATCGCCTCCATGTATTTCTTGGGCCAGGGCGTAGATAAAGACATCGTTAAATCGTTTAAATGGTATAAATTGGCGGCTTTAAATGGTCAGATAGGTAACCAACCCTACTTGGCGGAGATGTTTGGCGGTGATCTAGAACTAAAGGATGATTATTCCGAGGCTTTAGAGAGCTATACTCAAGCCGCCTTAAAAGGGGACGCCGACGCCGAATTTAATCTCTCGATTATGCATTACCTCGGCTACGGGGTGCCGATTGATCGGGAAGAATCCTTAAAATGGCTCATGAGTTCGGCCAATAAAGGTGACGTAAGGGCTCAATTTAACTTAGGGCTCATGTATCAAGCCGGAGACGGCCTACCGAGAAACCCAATTGAAGCGGCTAGGTTGTTTAGGCTCTCGGCCGAACATGGTCTCGATAAGGCTCAGTTAAATTTGGGTCTTAAATACGCCCTTGGCTTAGGCGTTCATCGCGATCCCGCGGAGAGTCGCTACTGGCTTGAAAGGGCGGCTGAATCTGGCTTAATGGAGGCCCAGTACAATTTGGCTAGGTTCCTAGACGGTCGTTACCCGGGTTCAGGCATAATGAGGCGCGAAAAACGCTGTGATGAAAGTCTACAAGGTGAGAACGATGAAGTAATTGAGGAGATCATCAATGAACTCATCTCAACTGACCTTGACTCCATCGAAAACAATCCCGAGTTTGAAAGTCAAATCTTCGAATTGGGGGATGCCCTGAGGCAAGAGCCCAAGAACGTCAGATTCCGGGGGATGGTTCCAGACAAAGACGACAAGGAGTTTAGTCCCTTTTACAACCGGGCCGGCGCCCATCGCTGGTACCTGGCCGCGGCCGAACAAGGGCACCTGGACGCCGCCTTTATGACCGGTTTGGATTTTGAGACTGGCTTTGGGACCCGTAAATGCCTATCCAAGGCCGCTAGGTATTACCTAATCGGCGCCCATGGTGGGCATAAAATCGCCCAATTTAACTTATCCAGGATGTATAAAAGCGGCCGGGGGATTAAGAAAAATCTTGAAGAAGCCGCCAAATGGTCACGGCTAGCGGCAAAGCAGGGCTATCTGAGCTTCGATTGATAGAAATCCCCTTTCCAGTCGCGTGAAAAAATGGCCCGTCCGTATTTGGCTCAGCCGAGCTCTCTCGGTTGACCAAAAATGGTAAGCTCACCCCCATCTCAGATAGGCCCGTAAACGGGCAAAATCGGCTCGTAGAGCCTTTTAGAATCGGTTCGAATGGTTTTATAGGGTCAAGGGGTTAGAAACGCCCTGTGCCCCTAAAATGGCCGTTTAACGGGCAAGTCCCGAATGTTCCAAAACGCTCTGGAAAGTCCTAACTCAACTCCATAATTCCTGTTATTCGTAGCTTTTAACGAAAAAAAGCGCTGAAAGAGTGGCAATAATCACTCTTTCAGCGCTTTTTAATTTTCCTTAGTCTTTATGAAAGACTATTGGGGGTTACTTTGGAGTTGAGACTCCTGACCAGCCTCGGTGGCCGTCTTGGCCAAGAGCCCCGGGGTGATGTTATCGTCGGAGAGCTCGTCGATGAAAATGGGCGGGCCGCCCGGCTCAACGATGAGGGCCTGTTCCAAGACCTCGTCAACCATCTTGACCGTGGTGATGGTGAAGGCCTTGAGGATCCTCTCCGGGATGTCCTTAAGATCCTTTTCATTCTCTTGAGGAATGATTAGGTGCTTGATTTCACCCCGGTGGGCCGCCATAACCTTTTCTTTGAGACCACCGATAGGTAGAACTCTACCCCTTAAGGTAACCTCTCCGGTCATGGCCACGTCCTTTCGGACCTTGCGCTTGGTAAGGGCGGAAACCAGGGCCGTGACCAGGGTGATACCGGCCGAAGGTCCGTCCTTCGGGGTCGCCCCCTCGGGCAAGTGAATGTGAATGTCGATCCGCCTATGGAAGTTGGGGTCAAGCCCTAACCTATGGGCGATGGAACGAACGTAGCTAAAGGCGGCCCTGGCCGACTCCTGCATGACGTCGCCGAGTTTGCCGGTCAGGGTCAGGTTCCCGCGGCCGGGCATGATCAGAACTTCCGTTTGGAGGATCTCGCCGCCGACCTCGGTCCAAGCCAAGCCAGTCACCAAGCCGATCTCGTCACTCTCTTCGGCCACCCCAAAGCGGTATTTGGGAACGCCCAAGTACTGGGCGATGTTTTTGGCCGAGACCTTGAGTTTATACTCTTGCTCGTTGCTTTTCATCACTTCTCGGGCCAGCTTGCGGCAGATTGTGGCGATCTCGCGCTCGAGGTTTCTAACCCCAGCTTCCCTGGTGTAGCGACGAATAGTCGATAAAATTGCGTTATCGGTGATATCGACCGAATCGACTTTAAGTCCGTTGGCGTCAACCTGCTTCTTGATTAAGAAGTTTCGGGCGATATTGAGTTTTTCATCCTCGGTGTAACCGGCCAAACGAATGATTTCCATACGATCTTGCAGGGGCGCCGGGATTGAATAGAGGTTATTGGCCGTTGTGATAAACATGACCTCGGATAGGTCATAATCCATGTCCATGTAATGGTCGCCAAACTTGCAGTTTTGTTCAGGATCCAAAACCTCCAAAAGGGCGGCCGAAGGATCTCCCCTAAAATCATTGGAGAGCTTGTCAATCTCGTCGAGACAAAAGACGGGGTTACCGGTTCTGGCTTTTTTTAAGCTTTGGATGATCTTACCGGGCATGGCCCCGATATAGGTGCGGCGGTGTCCGCGGATCTCGGCTTCGTCTCTGACTCCGCCCAAAGATAGGCGAATGAAGTTACGACCCAAGGCCCTGGCCACCGACTTGGCCAAGGAAGTCTTCCCAACGCCTGGAGGTCCGACCAGGCAGAGGATGGGCCCTTTATTTTTCTTGACCATGCTTTGAACGGCCAGATACTCCAGGATCCTCTCTTTGGGCTTTTCCAAGCCGTAGTGATCCTCATCCATGATGGCCTCGGCCGTCTCGATGTTTAGAGTATCTTTGGAGCGCTCATCCCATGGCAGCGCCAGGATCCTGTCGATATAGTTTCTAACGACCGTGGCCTCGGCGCTCATAGGCGACATCATCTTTAACTTCTTGAGTTCGTGACGAACTTTTTGACCGGCCTCTTTGGGGAGCCGCTTGTTTTTGATCTTGTCCTCAAGATCGTTAATCTCGTTTTTGATGTCGTCGGTATCG
>JAITJB010000106.1 GCA_031279155.1 Deltaproteobacteria bacterium
TGCTGATGATGCTGATGATGTTGCTGTATACGATGTTAATAAAAGTGAAGTAATATCATATATTCAGGCTCCACCTCATTTAGGGAAAGTTATTTACGCTAATTTTATTGATGAGAACAGTTTTGTCCTGACCTGGCTATGGGAAAGTCAATCTAAAAAGAAAAAATATCAACAAAAAAAGTACTTTTTTGACTATTTTACCTTGGCAAAACCCACCCCGGTCTTGACCCTAATGAAAGAAAATAAGTCCCTTGAGCAGCTGGTCAATGACGTGTGGATTAAGCCTGAGTTGGTCAGCCGTTACCGAACAGGCCAAAACGGTTGGGTTCTATATTATGACGCTTATAGTCAAATATTAGAAATTCATCGCCTAAACGAACCTAAAGTCGAAGTAAAAAAAGTCAATTTGCCATCTGCTAAGCTCGTAGAAGCTTACGTCAATTCCGACGCGACAAGAGGCTTATTTCATTTTAAAAAGGAATCAACAGGTTCAATTGAAACTACTGATTCTATCGAGCTTTGGGATATTGAGAATCAAAAGCCTCTATGGGTCATGGCCTGGCAAGTCTCAGATGATTACAAAGATATTTCATTATTAGATGTAAATTTCAATAATAATATAATTTTAGTAAATTTATTTAAAGATAATGAAATTCTTAATATTTTTAATCTGAATGGCCAATTGATTTGTCAACAAGAAGTAGAGGGTCTTTCACAGGGTATATCAATTACTGGTAATATTATATTTTTAGAAATAAATCATACCGAGATGCTTCATAGAGCTGAAAGAAAGAAAGATCCAGATAGTAAGAAATATTTATATTCATTTTATAAAGAGTATGAATTTAGATTTATTGATATTTATGATTTCAGAACTTTACAAACTGTAGAACATCAAAATGGATTTTTTATTAGTCCAAACTTTAATTTTTATAAAAATTTATTAGTTAATAATGCTATTATTTTAGGATTTGATTCTAGAATTACAGGTGAGCCTTTTGAAGTTTGGCCTAAGCCTGGCTTTGGTTTTAAAGCTAACTGGGCCTTGTCAGTAATAGAATCTAGTCAAGATAGGATTGAAAATGACATAAAATTTAATAAATATCTAAGTTTAGCCAATCAATCATATGATCAAGATGATATAGAATCAGCTATTATTAATCTTAATAATGCAAAATCTATTATGGGATATCAAAACGATCAGAAATGCTCAATATTGCATAGCAAATTAATGAAATTTTGTAGATTTTCAAAGATAAATGGTATAAAAAAGAACCATATCGACCTTTTAGAAAAGCATAATTCCTTAGTTTTTGTGCCTAATTTTGGTTATTTATCGCTTGGTTCATCAGACGGCACAGATATTTATAGTCCTGATGATGGCGCTCTGATGTATAAATTGAAATGGCAGATATTGCGCTATTTTAGCGATGGCCAGCGGGCTTTTGCTTACAGCGGCAGAGGCCATACTTTACAAATCGTAGATTGCCCATGGACCTCGCCTGGCTTAACTATTAAAGAAGAGATAGAACTAGAGCCAGGGCTCGGCGAGGTAATAAACATACATATTTCGCCTGACGAGCGGTATTACGCTTTAGAATTTTGCTATGTTCCTTCGGACAGTTGGCCTGCAAATTCTTTATACTTTGTGCGTATTTATGAGATGGGTGCAAATAAACTGATATTTTCAGGAAACGACAAAGAAAGAACGTATTTTATTGGTTTTTCGCTTGACAGCAGCTATTTTATAATTTATTATAATAAGAGAACGTTCCAATTTCAGTATAATAAAGTCATTAACTTAAATAATGGTAAAACAGAAGTAGAAGTCCCAGCAGTTTCAATGTGGGGCAGGGTTTTGTTTGGTGAGAAATTTTTTATTGCTGAATCAACAAAGAGATTAGGATTATTTAACTTTTTGCTAAATAATTATTCTATATTATGTGACTACGACGATGTTGAAGATGTTACGCGCATAAAAACTTTTGATATATTTGCTGGCGGATCTAAGATAGCAGCTATAGTTGATAATAATCTAGAATTCTGGGATATAAATTCTAATAACATGCTTTCACGGATTAATGTTATCGAAGGCGCGCCTGGGAACCTGTGCATTAATGAAAGTGGCGATAGGGTAGCTGTTTTAACAGACCAAGGTTGTGTAGTGTACAATATTGAATGGGACTTGGATTTTCCCGGCTGGGCGAGTTGGGACGAAGGCGCTAAGCCGTTCTTACAAACTTTCCTAAAAGCCCATCCAGATTTTTCCGAAGACAAAATTGATATCCTTATACGCACTCTCCAAAACGCCGGCTATGGCTATCTGAAAAAAGAGTTGGTCAGAGCAAAATTAGATGAATTGCAATTTGGCTGGTGAACGTCATTTCAAGCTTTATTAATACTCCCGGAGGCTTTCTTGGCCGAAAAAAACTGACGCTTTTGTACTTACTCGTTTCAGAGGCTGTTGCTTAAAAAAAGAAATTAGTCTATAATTTACCTGTCTATCTGAATATCACCAGCGATGGGCCTATCGTATAGCCGTGTGCCCAGCCGTATTTCAGTTACAAAATCGAGCGCCAAATCGATCACCAAATCGATCACGAAGATCGCCCCGTCCGCTAACGCGAGCCGAGGGCGTTTTTTTTACTAAAAGCTACGCCGTAATTCACTCGCCAAATCGAGCATCAAACCGTTCACCAAATCGTTCACCAAACCAAATCGATCACGAAGATCGCCCCGTCCGCTAACGCGAGCCGAGGGCGTTTTTTTTGCCTGCTGCCAAAAGCTACACCACGATGGGAGCACTACTACTGGCATGGCAATAGAAAACCCGCCAAAGGCCAAAACGGGCTAAAAAAGCCCACCAAAAAAAAGGAAAAGAGAGCCATGGCCGACCAGAAACAGTTTGATTTAGAAGATCTTAAAGCCATATCCGAGGCGGTTAGTAAGGTGGGGTTTGAGCTTATTAATGCCCTTAAGACCGTCGAGGGTTTTTTAGGCGCCCCCACCGGCGCTGGACCGCCCAAAGCTCCGCTGGACAAGGCGGCGGAGCCCAAACCGGAAGCCGAGAAAACCGAGGAAGAAAAGCTCAAGCCGGAACCTAAGAAAGCCGAGGAGGAAAAGCCCAAGGCGGCTCCCCCCAAACCCAAACCACCGGAGAGCGGCGATCCGATAACCATCCAGATGCTCAATCTGGCCCGCGAGAGGGGACAATCGACTATCTTCGATAGGGCCCAAAAGATGAAGCAGTGTAACATTGGTACCGAGGGTATTTGCTGCAAAGTCTGCTCCCAAGGGCCCTGCCGCATCCCGATAACTAAGGCCATCAAAGAGGGGACTGAGCCAGACACCCGCATCGGCCTATGCGGAGCCACCCCGGAGACTATCAGCACCAGAAACCTTATACGTATGATTTCTGCAGGATCGGCTTCTCACTCCGACCACGGTCTCGATCTGGTGGAAACGCTAAAAGATTTCGGGGAGGGAAAGGCCCCGGGCTACCAGATCAAAGATGAGGCTAAACTTAGAAGCATCGCCTCGAACCTAGGACTGAAAGAGACCGAAGGGCTCACAGTTGCGGAACTTTCCAAGGTTGTGGCCGACGCCCTCCTCGAGGAGTGGGGTAGGCAAACAGGGGAGCTATCTTACCTTAAGCTCGCCCCCAAAGAATCCTACGACCACTGGACGAAACTAGGTGTCAAGCCTAGGGGCATCAACCGGGAAGCCGTGGAGATCATGCACCGCACCCACATGGGCGTGGATCAGGACTACCGTAACCTTATCTTCCAAGGGGTCCGCTGCGCTCTGGCCGACGGTTGGAGCGCCTCGATGATAACCACGGACCTCCAGGACGCCCTCTATGGGGCGCCTACGCCCAGTAAAGCCTCACTAAGCCTCGGTACATTGTCGCCTAATAAAGTCAACATCGTCTTGACCGGTCAATACCCCAACCTCGGCGAAAAACTGATAACTTTAGCTGAGACCCCGGCTATGATTAATTACGCCAAGAGCCAGGGCGCCGAAGGCTTCAACATCGGAGGAGTCTGCGCCACCGCAGTTGAACTCCAAGAGCGGCATGCTTTGAGCGGTGTCGGCGACTACCTCCAACAAGAGCTGGTCCTGGTGACCGGGGCGGTGGAGGCCATGGTGGTGGACGCCCAATGCGCCATGGAGGCCTTAGGGGCCATTTGCGAGTGCTACCACACTAAGCTCATCACTACCCTTGACAAGGCCCGCTTCGATCCATCTAAGAATTACGTCCAAATGGAGTTTAAAGACGAAAACCTCGACGAGAAGGCCGAAGCCATCTTAAAACTGGCTGCCGATAATTTTAAAAAGCGCGGGACAGTTACCATTCCCGAAGGGGTAAGCGTCATTGAGGCCGGTCACAGCGTTGAGTCCCTAGGGCGCGCCTTGGGTTCTAATGGCTCTGGCCCCTTAGGGCCTTTAGCTGAGTCCATTTTTAATGGCTCCATCAAGGGAGTTGCCGCCCTCTTGGGTTGTAATAACGTAAGAGTACCCCCTGGAGAGAGCGGCGAAGAACCCCACGTGGAGCTGGCCAGAAAACTCATCGCTGACGACATTTTGGTTCTAACCACCGGCTGCGCTGCTATGGCCTGCGGTCGGGCGGGGTTACTTTCTATAGAGGCTGCCGAAGGGGCCGGTGACAAGCTTAAAGCCTTCTCTAAAAAATCCGACCTCCCGCCGGTCATTCACATGGGCTCCTGCGTGGATAACTCGAGGATCCTCACCGCCCTCTCGCAATTAGCTAAAAGCGGCAAGATCGGAGGCCTATCTGCTCTTCCTGTGGCCGTAGCCGCCCCGGGTTGGACAACGGAACAGATATTGGCCACATGCTTTTATTTTGCGGCCTCAGGAATCGACGTCTTCTTGGGCGTGACCTTCCCGATCCAGGGCGTCCCCTTCATCAACAACTGGCTGGGCAAGGATTTTGGAGAAATCTACGGCGGCGTCTTCCGCTTCGAGCCCAACCCCGTGGAGGCGGCCAAGCTCATATCGGAAACTATCGGAACCAAGCGGGCAGGGCTAGGCCTAGCCTGAGAAGGTCTCGATGGCCTTTTGGCGCCGTTTAAAGGCTTGTGATTCGTCGATTTGTTGATTTGTTGATTTGTTGGCTTGTTGGCTTGTTGATTTGTCGACTTGTTGATGTGTTGGCTTGTAGGCTTGCCAACTTGTAGCTCCTAGGCGGGATAAGGGTTCCAAAAGGCGATAGCGGAAAACCTCCCTTTTCGCTTTCGTACTTGGCTTAGCTTTCTTGGCTCTCTTAGCTCACTTGTCCCGCTTAGGGCCGAAAATCCCACCTGGAAAAGCTCTGGGTGGGATTTTCATTTAATGGTTCGGGGCATTACATTATTTTTTTACTCAGAGCGCTCTTTGGTCTTTCGGGCTAAAGACTTGCGCCTAGCTTCCATAAACTCTTTAATAGCTTTCTCACGTCCTCTATCGGTAGGCTGGTAGTATATTCGGCCAGAAAGTTCTGGTGGCAGGTGTTCTTGAGCTACCAAGGCGTCCTCGTGGTCGTGGGCGTATTGGTAGCCGCGCCCATAGCCGAGATCTTTCATGAGTTTGGTGGGGGCGTTTCGAATGTGATGGGGGACGGGCAGGGGGCCGTATTTTTTGGCGTCGGCGACCGCTTGGTTGAAAGCTTTGTAGACGGCGTTAGACTTGGGGGCGCAGGCCAAATGGACGGCTAAGTGAGCTAAAGCCAGCTCGCCTTCAGGGGAGCCCAAAAGTCGGTAGGAGTCCAAAGCGGAAACGCCTAGCATCAGTGAGAGGGGATCGGCTAAGCCGACATCTTCGGAAGCAAACCTTATCATGCGCCGCAAAAGAAAGACCGGATCTTCCCCGCCTTCGAGCATTCTAGCCAGCCAGTAGAGGGCCCCGTCGGGGTCGCTATCGCGGAGCGACTTGTGAAGGGCGCTGATTAAGTTGTAGTGCTCTTCGCCGCCCTTGTCGTAGCGCCAGGCTTTTCTCTGGATAGATTCCTCAATGGTATTAACCAAAATTAATCTCTCTCCATCGGCCTCTGGCTTAGCCAGGGTGGCGGCCAGTTCTAGGGCGTTTAAAAGCGATCTAGCGTCGCCGCCAGAGCTCTGAATCAAAAGATCCAGGGCCTTGGGTTCGATGGAGGCCTTAAGGATTCCTAAGCCCTGCTCGCAGTCAGTTAAGGCCCTCTCAACCAGAGCTTCTAAGTCATTTATGGTTAAGGGCTCTAAAACCAGCACGCGGGTTCTCGAGAGGAGGGCGGAGATGATTTCAAAGGAGGGGTTTTCAGTGGTGGCCCCGATGAGAGTTATCAGGCCACTCTCCACGTGGGGCAGAAAGGCGTCTTGTTGAGCTTTATTGAAGCGGTGGATCTCATCGACAAATAAAACCGTGGGTTTACTTAAAGCTTGGCGGCTTTTTTTGGCCTTCTCAACGACCTCTCTTACGTCTTTAATGCCCGATAGGACGGCGGAAAACTCCACGTAATCAGCTTCGGCCTTTTGGGTTAAAAGTCTGGCCAAACTGGTTTTACCCGTCCCCGGCGGACCCCAAAGGATGAGAGAAGCTATGCGCCCTTGTTCGTAGAGAAGTCTTAAGAGCTTACCAGGGCCTAGAAGGTGCTTTTGGCCTATGTACTCATCGAGATTTCGGGGTCTTAGTCTCTGAGCCAAGGGCTCAAAGAAGTTGGTCCCGTTCATGGGTCACCCCCCAACTGGTCGTTAGAAAATCCCAAAGCCGCTTGGTGTTGTAAATTAATCGGGGGAGATCGTTGTCATTATCTACGATAAGATCGGCTCGCCTTAATTTTTCCATGATAGGCATCTGGGCTTTTATGCGCCTTCGGACTTCCCAGCGGCTAAGCTCAGGGTTACGGGCTTTAAGGCGCTTAAACTGCGTTTCGGGTTTAGCGAAGCTTAAAATGACTGGACTAAAAAGAGAGTTTAAGGCGGCCTCGTACAAAAGAGGCGTTTCGATGATGGTCAGCCGGCTTTGGGGGAGCTTTTGTAGTTCATCGAGCATAATGCTCCAGGCTATAGGGTGGACGATATCTTCAAGTAAGCGCCGCAGGCGCTGGTCTTTAAAGATTAGCCGGCCAATATACTGGCGGTTTAGATCGTTATCTTCAATCGCTTTAGGCCCGAAGAGTTCCAAAACCGCATTAAAGCCCGCCGTGTTTGGCGCTATAGCCTGTCTTGAAAAGACATCAAAATCTAGTCGCCTGGCTCCGAAGGCGGATAACAATTCAGCTACCGATGATTTACCGGTGGCAATTCCCCCGGTCAAGGCGGCCACAACCTGACCGGGTTTTGATTTTAGTAAGCCCAAAGGATCGACCGCCCATGGCGGCGGCGGGGCGTCCGGCTCTCTGGGGACTAACTTGGGCCGGGTGGGGGTAGAGGGCATATTTTGCCTCCCAAAAAGGCGAGTAAAGACGGGGTCTGGCTTTTGAATCGATTCTTTTAAATCGTCCTAGCTAATGGCGTCTAGGTAATCTAGTAAGCCCAAAGGGCCAGCTAAAATAGCCGATGCTCCGGCCTTTAATAGCTCGGACGCTGGTCTAAAGCCCCAAGCCGCTCCCAAGGGGAGGAGACCGGCGTTTTTGGCTGTTAACATATCAACCGCGCTATCGCCTACGTAAAGGGTTTGCTCA
Source organism: Deltaproteobacteria bacterium (assembly GCA_031279155.1). GTDB lineage: Bacteria > Desulfobacterota > Desulfarculia > Adiutricales > Adiutricaceae > JAISWF01. Next base: position 7,658 of record JAITJB010000106.1, read on the forward strand.
GCCGTAGCCCCTAAGGCTTTGGTTAGAGCTAAAGCTCCGGTGGGATCTGGCTTAAGAGGTATGTCGGGGAGGGCCCCGCGAACGACCTTAAAGATGTTGGGAAAAAAATGACTGACAATTATTTGGGTGTTCTCATCGTCTTTGTTAGATAGCACCCCAAGAGCTAGACCGCGCTCGGATAAGGCGCTCAGAAGTTTTGTTACGCCAGGGTAGGGAAGAGTTTTATCTAGCTGCCTGGCCTGATACTCTTCTTTAAATTCCCGCTTAAGCTTGTCAGTCGGGGCTAAGCCGCCTGCGCCCTTCTCTATTAGGTTGGTTATGCCATTACCTATCATTAATCTTACGGCTTCTAGATCATGGGTTTTTAGGCCCCAGCGGGCCAGGACAGCGTTTAAGCTATC
>JAITJB010000331.1 GCA_031279155.1 Deltaproteobacteria bacterium
AGCTGGCGACTACGCCAGCGGCCCTAACCATGTTTTACCGACAGGCGGAGCGGCTAGGGCTTTTTCCGGCCTTTCGGTCGATGCTTTTTTAAAAAAGACCACTTTCCAGTATCTGAGCCGAGAAGCTTTAGGCGATCTAGCCCCGACGGTCATAACTTTAGCTGAGGCCGAAGGGCTCACGGCCCACGCCCAGAGCCTTAAAGTTAGGACAGATAAAAATTAGTAAAATAATTAACCCACATTTAATTTGACAAATTGACTTAAAAAATCTAAACTTTTTTAGTTGCCCTGGCTCGAGCTGGAAGCGACTGAGGATGTTTTTATTCTTTCGCTTCTTGGTCTTTTTAGGCTCAAAGCTAGATTTTTTTATTAAGTTAAAGTCTGATTACTAAATTTAAGGAGCGACCGATGCCTAGCCTTAAAGGCTCAAAAACCGAAGTCAATATCCTGACCGCCTTTGTTGGCGAGTCCCAAGCTAGAAACCGTTATACTTTCGCGGCCTCTGTGGCCACCAAAGAGGGTTACATCAAAATCGCCTCGGTCTTTACCGAGACAGCCGATCAGGAAAAGGAACACGCCAAACGCCTTTTCCGCTTTCTCGAAGGCGGTGACGTCGCCATTTCCGGGGCTTTTCCGGCTGGTATAAAGGAAGATACCGTCTCGCAACTGTCGGCGGCGGCGGCCGGCGAGCATCACGAGTGGACCGAAATGTACCCTGGATTTGCTAAGATCGCCAAGGACGAAGGTTTCGGCGAGATCGCCGCCGTCATGGAGCACATCGCCGTGGCCGAGAAATACCATGAAAAACGCTACAACGACTTTATCGAAGAGCTCAAAACCGGGACCTTTTTCAAGAAACCCCAAAAGGTCACCTGGCGTTGTCGCAACTGCGGCTACATCCACGAGGGCTTCCATGAGCCCCCGGATTTGTGCCCGGCTTGCGCCCATCCCAAGGCTTACTTCGAGGTCTTATAATATACGCTTGATTTAGGCCGGCTAAAGTTTTTTGGTCGGCCTTATAATATTTAAACACCAATCGGACGGGATCGACATTGGTTACCGTCCAGAGGATGAGTGAAAAATGGCAGAAGTCAATCAAATATACCGCTGCGCTCTTTGCGGTCAGATAGTTGAAGTGCTTATCGCCGGCGCAGGAGCTTTGGTCTGTTGCGGCAACAACATGCAGCACTTGATCGAAAATACCACCGAAGCCGCCAAAGAAAAGCACATCCCGGTCATCACCAAGATCGACGGCGGCTACAAAGTTAGCGTGGGCTCGGTAGCCCATCCGATGGAAGAAAAACATTCCATTCAGTTTATTGAGCTGACCGTTGGCGGGGTGACTCAGATTAAGCATCTTAAGCCTGGCGACCAGCCTGAGGCCGTGTTTAACGCCCCCGAGGGCGAGGCTACGGCCCGGGAATACTGTAACCTCCACGGCCTTTGGAAGGGCTAATATTTTTCTGTTATAAATGAAAATGCCGCCGTCAGAGCGCCTGGCGGCGGCATTTTTGTGCGTCCAGTTTGCGAAACCAAAATATCGGAGAAAACCATGCCCGAAAATTTAACCATACTAGAGCGCAGGCGTATAGAAGCCCTGATCGTTAAGCCCATCTACCAGGTCCTCACCCGGGACTTTGGCTTAGAAACCGCCAATAAAATCATATCCGAGGCTATCGAAAATGACGCCCAAGAGGCCGGGCGCCGTGAGGCGGCTCTAGAAGAGGGCCCAACCGATTTAGCGACCTTTAAGGCCATTTTGCCCAATTGGTCTCGCGGCGGGGCCCTAGATATCGAGGTCATAGAAGCTACAAGTCAGAGCCTGTGTTACGATGTGACCAGATGCCAGTACGCGACCATGTACAAGGAAATGGGCATGCTTGATTTAGGCTTTCTCCTCTCCTGCGGGCGCGATGGGGCCTACATGAAAGGCTACGCTCCGGAGGTGGAGATGATAAGAACTCAAACCATCATGACCGGATCGAGCCGCTGCGATTTTAGGTACCAGCTAAAAAAATCAAAGTAGCTTTATAAGAAGTAATTCTTATCATCGTCAATCTTGGTTAATCTTGGTCAATCATCGGCTTGCGCTTTATAAGATGCTCTGAGAGTGTTAAAATATTAGAAGTTTTACGTCCAAAGTCTCAGGTGGCTTTATTGTAGCCGGAGAAGGCTTTGAAGAATCTAAATAGCCGCCGGAAAATTTTTTTTAAATCGGACCCACCCCATGGCCACTTATAAGAGCCCCATTTTAAGGCTGACTAGAGCTTATCGCCACCTAGAGCGGCTGACGGAGATTATCCGCGTCATGGTCAAGTTTGGCTTCGGCGATCTAATCGATCGGCTAGGCTTAGGCGACCTACTGGTCGGGGCTAGGCGATTGGTGGGTATGGTTAACAGCGATAACCGGCAAGCAAGGCCCCGGCGCCTTAGGCTGGCCCTAGAAGAGATGGGCCTGGTTTTCATTAAACTCGGCCAGTATCTTTCAACCCGCCAGGATTTACTGCCCGCAGAGTACTTAGATGAACTAAGTTTGCTCCAAGATTCCGTCCCCCCGCTGCCCTCCGACCAGGTGGCTAAAATAATCAACGAAGAACTCCAAGAAGGGCTCTTTGTCGATATCGCCCCCGAGCCCTTAGCCGCCGCCTCCGTTGGTCAGGTTCACCGGGCCACCTTAGTCGACGGCTCTAAGGTGGTGGTTAAAGTCCGCCGGCCTGGCCTTCAAAGGCAGGTGACCACGGACTTAGAGATCTTAGGTGAGATGGCGGCCATTGCTGAAAGGCACCTGCCGGTCATGGATTACGTCCACCCCAAAGAGATCGTAGACGAGTTTACAAAAAACCTAAATACAGAATTAAATTACAGACTAGAAGCAGTTAGCATTGGCCGCTTTGGCAGGCTCTATAGTAATAGCCCTGACGTTAAGATTCCCTCAATCCACAAAGCCCTCTGCACCAATGAAATCTTGGTCATGGAGGAGGTCGGCGGCTTTAGGATCGATAACCCCGAAGCCCTTAAAAAAAACGGTATAGACCCGGTGGAGGTGGCCTCCTTAGCCTCTAGCGTGGCTTTAAACCAAATTATGACCTTTGGTCTTTTCCACGCCGACCCCCATCCAGGTAACATATTTGTCCAAGCCGGGCCCAAGCTGGTCTTCATGGATTTTGGGCTGGTGGGAACTTTAGACCGAAGGACCCGCGATAACCTCTTGTCATTGGCTTTGGGGGTGGTGTCGCAAAACCACGGCCGGGTGGTCCGGGCCATGCTCAAGCTAGCCGTGGTCACCGGAGAGCCCGATAGAGAAACACTTGAGCGCGAGGTGGGCATCCTTTTGGATACCCACCTGGCCGGCTCCCTTAAAGACATACGTTTAGCTAACTTTCTTAAAGACGTCTTAGAACTTTTAAGCCAGCACAAGCTTAGGATACCTAGAAACTTGTTTTTATTAGTCAAAGCCTTGACTCAGTACGAGAGCTTGGGACTAAAGCTAGATCCGGATCACGACATCGTCCAAGAGGCTAGACCGGTCATTGAGGCCATCTGTCAGCAAAAGTTTACCTTAGGTTTTTGGGGTGAGGTCCTAAGCCGTAGGTCGCTTCAGGCCTTAGGCGTGGTTGAAAATTTACCCGACGATCTTTCGGCCCTTTGGCGGACGGTTAAAACCGGACGTCTGCCAATTGATATGACGGTTAAGGATTTCGAGCGCTTAGGCCAATCGGTCCAGCAGGCTAGTTACCGGCTTTCTTTTGCCGTGGTTTTGGCCGCCTTAGTCATTGGATCCAGCGTGGTTATCCACGCCAAAGTGCCGCCCTTATGGTATGGCCTCCCCATTTTAGGCCTGGCCGGTTTTTTGGGGGCGGCGGTGGTCGGCTTTTGGTTGGTATGGGATTTTCTAAGAAAAAATAAGGAGCTTTAGAGTTTTAGCTATTGTTTTTATGGCCGGCATTATTGTTATGTCTTGTGGTCAGGGCGGTAACATGGTAGTTTTTGTAAAGATCGACCATAAAGAGTATAATGTGGCTTGACACTGCTATCTGCTCGCTTGTCAAGAACGAGTAGGCTAAAGGACGCGACTTTAAAAAGGTTTACCCAAAAAATCGTCTTGGCTATGCCAGCCCATAGCCGCCTTGAATCTTTCTCAATTGATATTTTATTTAGCGGCAAAATAATTTTTCATCTGCGTCGCCGATTGGCGCGGCTCGCCATAGGAGACCACTCTGACCCTCAGTAGGAAAATAAGTTTAAGTTTTTTTGCCGTTCTAAGCCTGACCGCCGTCTTGGTGAGTGCGGCAGTATGGCCGGAACTGACTGAACTTAAGCGGCTCAATGCCCAACTGGAAAATAGTTTTAATTTAGGTCTAGAAGCTGGGCAATTGAGCGTTTATAATAACCTTGATTCCAGCCAGTCAAGTAAAATATCCGCCCGTTCGGAAATAGAACAATCTCTTAAGCCCCTAGCTCAAGCGGTAAACGCAATAAGCGCCAGGCGCCAAGAACTAAATAAAAGCTCGGTCGAATTAAATAGTCGCCTAAGGAGCTTTCGCCAATCTCTCCTCGGGGCCATAACGACATTTAACCAGGCTAGCGGCCTAATTAGCCAATTAGAGAAAGGCCTGAATTTATCGGTTGAAAATCCCCTAGACCCTGCGGCCTTGACCTCTTGGGCCGAAGGCTTTGAGGCTCAATTAGCCGAAAAAAAACCGGCCCAAGCCGGGGCCGCCAGCTCGGCTAGCTCAGATTTATTGGCTATTTCAGCTAATGCCAGGGAAATAGCCAAGTTAGCTATTGTTCAATTTCAAGGCGAGCAGCAATTAGCTGCTCAGGTTAAGGGTCTAAGAGAGGTATTAAAAGAGGGGTTATCTTCTGACGCCTCAAGCCGTTTATGGCTTAGGGTTGGGCTTGTTTTAATTATCTTAGCCGCTGTTTCGTTTTTTATCGTGGCTATCCTCAACCGGACGGCTATTAGACCCTTATCTCGGATCCGCCATTGGTTAGACCAAAGCGCAGGAGGGGTAACGGACACGGCTCACTCGCTATCTCGCTCTAGTCGGTTTTTGGCCAAGGGGGCTTCCGACAACACTAAGGCCGTCTTAGACGCCATCTCAAGCTTGGAGGAACTCTTAAGCACGGCAAGGCGCAACGCCGGTCACGCTGGCCAGGCCAAGGAGCTAATGGATAAGGCCAAAACTTATGTCGATGAGGCCCACGTCTCAATGTTCCACATTTCAACGGCCATGGAGGCCATTAAGGCGGCTGGCCACTCTAGTAGCCAGATAATCAAGACAGTTGAGGAGATAGCTTTTCAGACCAATATCTTAGCCTTAAACGCCGCCGTGGAAGCCGCCCGGGCCGGCGAGGCCGGGCTAGGGTTTGCCGTGGTGGCCGACGAGGTCAGAAATCTGGCCAACCGCTCCTCGGAAGCGGCCAAAAATACCTCCACCATCTTGGCCTCGAGCGTCACCCACATTAATGAAGGCGCAGCTTTGGTCAAAAAGGCCGAAGAGAGCTTTGAAAAACTGGTGGCCACAAGCGATGAGGCTGCCGAACTAATGAACGTCATTACCGGCGATAGTCAAGGTCAGACCAGAGATATTCAGGCTGTCCACCAATCCATCGCTATGGTCGATAAGGTCACTCAGGAAAACGCCGCCGAAGCCGCTGAGGCTGAAAACATTTCCAATGAACTAAACCATCAGGCTCAGCTATTAAACCAAACTATCAGTCATGTTTCCGGGATTTTGACCGGTAGCTCAATCCCCCCTCAAGCTAAAAAGGCCCCGGCAAAAGAGTCTAGCTCAAGCCGGCCACAATTAAGAGAGGTTATTAATCAAGTTCAAGATGAGCCGATAAAAGAGGCGCCAAAGAAAATTTTCGGGCGGGCCAGCCAAAAAGAGATGGATAAGACCTTGCCCATGGACGATGACTTTTAAGCTCGGCCTTCTAAAGTGGCTTAATGGCGAGCTTAAGCGAGCCCTAAAGCCGGGGCGTAAATGGTTAGAACGAAAAAGCTTTGCCAAACCATTTTATTTGTCTTAATATTGTCAGAATGGTTTCTTGCGGCCTAAGTATTTTTGTTGATCGAATCTAAAGTTTGTTAGCCGTTTGAATTAAAACAACTGTAACGGAGTAAGCATTGCCCAGCCCTACGCCAACTGACAGGACCATCAGCTGGAGAGCCTTTTATCGGCCTTTCAGACGGTTTTGGCTGAACACTATCATTGCCTTGTTTCTAGTGGCCATAGCCTTCACGCCAGAGGTCTTAGCCCAAGATCGTTCGGCAACGAGTTCAAATCCCGGGATAACAACGGACATAACCTTAACTAAGACTGTTGAGGTCTATTCTTATGAGGATCTGACCTTTACCATTGACAGTTATTCCGTCAGACCCGGTGATAACTTAGCCTCGATTTTAAAAAGCCATGGCTTATTGCCCCAAAATCCTGATCAGGCCCGTGAGGCCCAGCTAATGAGGTTGGTTGGCGAACTAAACCCCGTCATAGCTAATTTGGATTTAATTGCCCCGGGGCAGACGCTCTACTTGCCATCGGCCAGAGGTCTTGAGGAATCTAGGCCAGCGGAATCTTCAACTGGTAGCGTGGTTAGTTATGAGATAGGTCAGCCGGACCAAAGTCCGGCTAGAGTGGTCTCTAGGCGCCCGCCAGAGCCAGAGTTGGGGCCCGGCGAATACCGGCTAAATGTCGATGGCCAAACGCCTAATATTTCTCTCGGCCAAAACCAACAAGAGACTGAAGTTGACCAAGAGCAGCCGCCCGAGGCTATGGCGCCGCAGGCCCCGCCTAGTTCAGCCCAAGTTTTACGATCAAAGAGCTCAGAAAACGACGGCCCCGTGGCTACGGCCCCCGACGGCACGGTTTACCGAACCGTTACCGTGCGCAAGGGCGATACCTTAGAGAGACTACTAAGGCGCGAGGGACTAGATCGCAATCTGATATACCGGGGCCTGATAAGCTTAACTGTTGAATTAAACCCCGGGCTTAAAAATCCCAACATGATAGTAGCCGGAGCCCAGCTTAGAATCCCCGTGGGCCCGGGCCGCGATATGAGCCCAACCCCGACCATGATGGCCCAAAACGCCCCGGCGGCTGGGAGCCAAAATGGCGATTCATCGCCTTCCAAAACAGGCGAAAAATACTCTACGCCCACCAAAAGGCTGCCCTCTGCGCCCATGCCGACAGCTGACACGGTTAACGCCCGAAACGCTTACGGCATCATTTTTACCCGTTTAGGCGAAAACGTCCTTACCAAGGGCCGGTTATTTTTGCCCTTAGATGAGCCGCCCCACTTCGATATTGATACCTCTAAGATTACGGTTGTTGAACTTAATAACGGTCGTAAGGTAGTCTTAGATTTAACGTCATCGCTATCGGCTGAACTAGTCCGGAGGCTGAGCGCCAAATACGGCGAATACATAGTCTTCCAGCCATCTAAAAAAGAGCCCTTCGATAAGGCCTTGGAAAAGCTCTTAGCTTCCTGCGGCTACTACCGCATCTACGGGCGCGATCAGGCTTTTGAGGGCGGACGCGACGTTAGGCTTAAGATATCAGCCGACTGGCTGATCTGGCCCAATGCCGATAGCTGGAATCGCGGCCAGCCCACCATCATTAATTTGGCCCCGGCGGCTGATAACGGCACCCCGCCAGTTTGGCAGAGATTTTTAGGCGACCACGGCATCAGGGTTATCGACCTCTATCAGGGCCGTCTTTTAGCTGGCGCTGGAAAATCGCCTACGCCGGTCAATAATTTTTCGGTTATCGAGGTCGAAGACCGTCCCAGCGCTTTTGCTGGCGCCTTAATCCGCAGCTTAGGCTACGCGCCCAGGTATGGGGTTAGGGTTGAGGCCAATAGAGGCCGGGTCTTTACTGGCGGCATTGACGATCTTTCCAGCGACCCGCCGGTCTTTTGGGAGACGGAAAGTAGCCGCAACATCTTGGAGTACGGATCGCTATCTACCGAGGATCTGGAAATTTTAAGAAAAAATAGCTTTAATATAATCTCAAGTGGCAAAGATAATCAGGCTATTTTAAAGGCAATATTAGCGGCCTCAAAAATTGGGCTCACGGAAAATTTAGTTTTAAACGGTAACTCCTCTGGTGGACCATCAATAACTTTGACCATAGCTGGTCAGAGTTTTAAATTTAATGGGCGCTCATATTTACTTACGCCGGTAACGCTACCGGACAATATGACCTCCCTTGACCCCAACCAAAATGTCATTGTTCTCCATTACCGGCCTCGGCCAGCCAACGAGATACGGACGCCATCGGCTAGTCAAGCCCCGACTAATACCAGCGTCATTGTCGGGCAACCTGTGGTTGGGGCGACGTCTGGTAATAGTAGTATAGTTATCGAGGATATCAATTAATTCTACTCTAACCATCCGCTCACTAGTGGTGATCTGAAAATAGTCATGACTTGGACTTTTTCACGCATACTCGTTTCTGACGACGGGCCTTCAACGCCTAAACCTCTGCAGACGGTTTTGGCCGATAGTGGATTAGTCTATTTCGAAGTTACCGTGACCGGGGCTCTAAACGGCGGTCAGGTCGATTTGCTAAATGGTCAAGAGCTCCATCTGACCATCGAGCATGGGCGCGATTTATTAGTTCTCTTGGGTGAGGATGAACAATCGGTCACTTCTGAGCCTTTAGGTTTCTTTGACGAGCATATTCATCCATCTGATCAAGATAGGCTAACGATCATCTTACTTAGTTTTTTGTCGGGCAACAACGAGAGCATCAGTTTTGATCATCTCCTGTGGGACTCGGCGGCTGGCCAGTGGCGCAAGGCCGTGTTGGTCGTCTCCATGGTTGGCCGGACCAATGAGATGTTGAGGCTGGCCTGCCTCATTCGGCTGGCCGATATTAGCCTTAAGGGCGATGGCCAAGTTAGCGTCTTGGGATCATCGGCGGCTCTTGATCCCTCAAATTTAGGCGAAACTGAGCACTACCGCTTGATGCTCGATTCCATGCCCATGGCTTGTAGCCTTTGGGATTCGCGCCTCAACCAGATCGACTGCAATTTTGCCGTTATCCCCATATTTGGGGTGCCGGACAAGGCCTCTTACCTGGAATACTTCCCCCGCCTCTCGCCTCCCTACCAACCTGATGGCCGGGCCTCCGAAGAGGTCTTCCCCAAGTACCTTTTAGAAGCCTTAGAAGAAGAGCAAGTCTCCTTTGAGTGGCTCTTTCAAACTATCGATGGCGATCCCATTCAGTCAGATGTCCACTTAGTTAAGGTCTCCGGGGCCAGTG
>JAITJB010000335.1 GCA_031279155.1 Deltaproteobacteria bacterium
GGCCGGCCTAACCATCAACGCTGAGTCGCCAACCACGGCTACGGTGGTGGCCGACTACATGAACTTATTGAACGCCTCCATGCTCACCTTAGTAGGCACCTCTTCGAAAACCCTCACCGGCAGCGATTATACGGTCTCAGCCTCGGGCAACTCGTTACTTAAGTTCTTAAGTCTCCTCCAAACGGCCAAAACGACGGTCAAAACCGGGGTTGACCAGTACAAAAATTACGCCTCTTTAGAAGATAGCGATCCTAACTCCAAAAGGGCCCAGATTGCCGACATCGTGGCCAAGGGCGCTGGCTGCCTTGATTCCTTAGGCAATATTGTTTTTAAGTCCGTTTCCGCCGGTATGTCGGTTGCCGCAGCTAAAAAAGATCTCTTATTAAAACCCCACAACAACCTTGTCAGCCTTACGGCCAGCGCCGCCGCCTCCAACGCCTCCTGGCGCTCCAAGGAGTCCCCAAGCGCATCGCTACCCGTTTTATTGGGACTTTTTGGTAATTTCTTATCGGCGGCCGCCGACGTCTCTGATGGTGTAGTTGATTCCAAAGATCTTGCTAAGGGCAAAGACGAACAAGGTCAAGGTGGTGCTGATCCCGATCTGAGCTTCAGCCGAAAAATCCTTTCAGCTAGCCAAGCCATGGGTAGTAAGCTGGCCGATATTATCACTCAGTTCACCTCTTTCTTTTTGACCTTAGCCGCCTTAATCAAGGCTAGCGGCAAACCCAAAGGGATAGTCATAAATAATTCCGACTCCTACGTAAACATCAAAGCCCGCAATTACGCCTCCCTCTCTGGTCACGGCCCGGTCATAATCGAGTCCACCAAAACCTCTCTAGCCGACCTCCTAAGGCTAGGCACGTTTGACTTAACCCGGCCCCATTCACCCATCAAAGCTGAGAGCTACGCTTCTAATCCCGACTTTGAAGATACCAACGCCGTCTTAACCATGACCGAACTAGCCAGGACCATTGCCGACGAAATCAGTCTCCAATCAACTAGGGCCGTAATAGCTAAGTCTCAGAATCAAATCCAACTTATCGCTGGCTTAAATCCCCCGGAAACAGCTGCCAAAAATGTCTATGAGAATGCTAGGAGTGCAGCCAACACCGCCTACAACGCCTGGAACACTTCTGTGCCAAATCTTAAGAGCAATAAGGCTTTAGCCCTCCATAATAGTACCAAATCATTACTCGATATCCCTATGCCCCCGGCCTATGATTCGACCCACTCTAAGGGTATTTTAATTATGACCAAAGACAAAAGCATGCCCATTACCCTTCAGACAAGCGTACCGACTAGTAACATCGAGCTTCTCCGAGGCGTAGCCAATCGCCCTGGCACTGAGGCCGACAACAAACTTTTGATGTCGCAAGCCAAAACCGTCCTTCAAGCCGACAACAACGCCTTACTGGCCTTAACTCCCACCTCGTCCAAAGCCGTACTCCAAGCTGATTCCACAACCAACCTAACCTTAGAGCCTAACAGCGCCAAACTGGTCGCCGGAAATGCTTCTTCTTCACTAATCATGAACGCTAGCGGAACTACGCTATCGGGAAGTACCCAACTCGAACTTAAACTAGGCTCCAACACTTTTACCATGACCGATACTAATATAAAGGTAACTGGCCCGTCGCTTAATTTGGAAGGACAATCCATTACTAAATTAGGAAGCTAATAAGCCCAAAGCCTATCAATCTTACCCTTACAATAAGCTCAAAACCCCCTAAGCCTTTTTGGAGAAACGTATTGACATGGACATAATTTGCGCCGATCCGCTGACCATAACAACGCTAAATTTCCGCCACGCTACCCAAGATTACCTGGCCATAACCGCCATGGTAGGTTTTGCCTTAACGGGTAAACCAGCCTTACTCTCTCAAGCCGATAGCCTTAAAGCGGCTATCGAGGCTCTAACGCCCTTTGGCGTAAGCGGCATAAGTTTAGATAGCGGCCTGGCCAAACCGGTCGGGGAATTTTTAGGGGCCCTAACGGCTTACGCCCCGGGGGGCGTACCGACCAATGGCCTTGAGGTAGGTATTGGCGTTGGGCCTCTTTGGCGCCGTTTTTTAGTAACAGGCGAAAAAACCTCCCCTACCGGCGGGAGCCCCAAGCCTTTCCAAAGCCTGACCTTGGGCTGGCCTGAAACGGCTTATAACGATTTCTCTAACCCCTATGGCGTAAAATCCGGCGTTACTTTGGGGTCTTGCGGCCTCCCTCTTTTGGCGCCTAGGGTCCTAGCCTTGGGCGCGACAATCCAAGATTCCGTCTCCCTAGATCCGGCCTCCCCGCTGCCAATCCCACTGAGCCCAAAGAGATCGGCTGTTAGCGGTACTTACGACCGCAAGTGGCTTTTAGATTCTTGGCCGGGATTTCCCGCTGACTTTAATTTTAGCGATCTTAACATGGCCCAAATAGACCAGCGGCTTACTTCGGGCTATTTTCTAGGTAATGAAACCATTAGGGCCGTTAACCTTCATCCCACCAGGCCTCAAATTGAAGCCACTTTGCCTAACCGGCGATTGAGGCTCATTTTTTCGCGAAAGACTCATCAAACTCTCTATAGCGAAGTTGAGCCTGTTTTAGATACTATCTGGCTCTTTCCGGACCGCGAGGCCGGCCTAATCATCTGGCACGCCAATATCTTAGTTACCGATGAAAAAGCGTCCGAGATCCCCTTGATTGTCGCTACCTTAGAGTTAATGGAGCATTCGCCTTCCAAAGCTACAGCTATCTTAGAAGCCGCCCAAAAGGGTTTTCCCAAAGCCCAAGTCTTAGCTGCAGCCGCAATTTCGGATCAGGAAGCAAACGCCCAAATCCCATCTAACGAACCAGAGGCTAAGCTACCCGATAGCGCTCTTTTAGAGGTTACTCTTCCAGAGGATACTCTTAACCTTACGCCCCCCACAAGCGAGCCACAACTAACGCCCCTACCGTTATTTTCGGCAGCCCTTATCGCCTCTGAGGCCAAGAACCTGGCCCAGGAGGCCTTACCTCAAATCAATAAATACTTAGCTGACAATAAACTAGCCCCGCTAACCATCGAAGACCTAAGCGAGCATCTAGAAAAAGATAGTCAACTAGTAGAAGATCTCTTAAATACCGCCCCACTAGACGAAGAAGGCCCGCCATCAGAGGAGACCCTAAACAAACTCATCGAAAACATGGGACTTTCAAAAGAACAATTTCAAAACTACCAAAAGGCCGGCGATCTTCCCTTCCCCATTTCTGGCGACTTCAATGATCCCGCCCTCTATGACGCCGCCTTAGAAGAGTATGGCTCAAAATGGGCGGCCTTAATGGGAACTAGCCCGCAAATCGGTCAACAACTGGCCCAAAATATCAAGCAAGCGTCTATTCTGACTTCTGACCAAGGCGCTCCTCAAGCCCAAGAGGCCTTGGCCTCTCTTTTGTTTGGCGATAACCAGAAAACTCTTCCCTCTTTAGCCCTCGAAAGCTTAGCCTCCGATGAATTTAGCCCTGAAGCCATAAGTAAGCTCTTTGAGCAGACCTTAGCCGCCGCCGGCATTCCCAAGGAAAAATCTACTGAGCTAATGAGCGTCTTACAGGCCTTAGATGACGCCACAGATAATACCGCCGCTCTACCTTTAAATCAGAAGACGGCGGCCTTAATGGCCCTGGCCCCCAAATTAGACGCGGCCTTAGGCCTAGCGCCAGGCTATAGCGGCCAAAAGTTTTCCGATGACTTTGATAATCTTAAGCAAACAGTCTACGGCGATGACGAATTAGGTGAGGCTCTAGATAACTTAGCCCAAAATGAGCCTCACCTTCAGGCTTCTCTCGATGAGCTTCACCGCTTAAGAAAACTTACCCCGCCGTTAGATTGCCTAACCGATATAGCTAAGGCCGCTGGCGTCGCCGATGTAGCTATTCTAGCTAAGATTTCCATATTAGACCCATTAAACCCCCCGCTCTTTCCCAAGGGTATCAGCCCTGAGCCTTCTAGAGATCCCATTTTTGAATCTCTAAATGAAGAACAAGCCCAAAACGCCGCGCAAGAACACTCACAAGATAACCCGCCACAAGACGCTCAAATTACAAGCCGCGAGGCTTTGATTAAATTTTTAAGCCAAACCCCGGCCCCCACTTTTGGAGCCCTTACCTTAGCCGGTCTAGATCTAAGTGGGCTCGATTTTTCTCACCGCGATATGGACATGTGCGATCTTAGATACTGCGATCTCACGGGCTGCACCCTTAGTCACGCCTCGCTTAAAAAGGCTATTTTAAATAACGCCAAGCTTATTGAGGCTAAAATTGACCAAACCGATTTCTCGCAAGCCTCCATGGTCGGGCTGGTGGGAAGTAGCCTAAATTTTTCTACGGCTAATTTAGCCGGATCCGATCTCTCAGAGGCAATTATCGAAAAGTCCGATTTAAGGGCTCTAAAGGCCCCAGGGGCCTTTTTGGCCAAAACTATCTTATTGGCGGAACATTCTAAGGACCAACTCGTTCAACAAGATTTAGCCAAACCAGATTTAACCAAAGCCGATTTAAATGGGGCCACTTTTAGCCAAGTAAACTTAAGGGGCGTAAATTTTACCGGGGCCAACCTAAGCCAGGCCAACTTTTACGACTCAGATCTGACGGATTGCAACTTCTCTAGCGGCCTATTATTTAAGACTAGTTTTTCAGGATCTTTTTTAGTTAGCGCCCTCTTTCGCCATAGCCAGGCTCAAAACCTCTTTATCCAATCAAATTGCCAGGTAATGGAGGCCGACTTTAGCTTCTGCGATCTAAGCGAAGCCACAGCCATCAAAGCTTCATTTAAGGGGGCCAATTTTACCGGAGCCATCGCTAAGGCTGCCGATTTTACAGGAGCCGATCTAAGTTTTGCCATACTAACCGGGGCCACGCTCCGCAAGACCGTCCTTTTTAGGGCTAACTTATCTAAGGCCAATATCATGGGGGCCGACCTTTTTAAGGCTGTCTTAGGCGGGGCTAACCTCTCGGGGGCCGATTTGAGCTCAGCTAACCTTTACGCGTCTGATCTCTACCGCATAACGATAGATGACCACACTAACTTTAGTGGGGCCGATGTCGGCGGCACCTGCCTAAACATCGAGAGCGTAGCCATCGTCAGTACCCGATGAGCAGTCTAGTGAAACTAAAATCAGCCTTGAGCATTTTTACCAAATTCGTGCTATAATTTGCCAAAAGTTTTGGTTGACAGGGAGGACCAAAGGTTGCGCTTAAGACTCCTTGAGAGGCTGCGAAACGCTCGACAAAATAAGGGATCCCCGGACTACAACAGCGAGGATCTGATAGCCTCCATTGAAAGACACTTAGATATAATTCTCAACACCCATCAAGGCAGCGCCGCCGCCGCCCCTGATTTTGGGATGCCAGATTTTGTCAGCTTAGCCAGCCAATCAGACCTCGATAGCCTCCGTGAACTTACGCGGGTATTGACTGAAGTCATCCGCAAGTACGAGCCTAGGCTCCAAAACCCGCAGATCTCCTACTTGGCCTCCAAAGAGGAATCCGGGGTGCTGGACTTTTCCCTAAGCGGCATTATTGAACTTAATAACGAGAGGCGAAATCTTTTTTTCTCAACTTTCATTAACCCCGACGGTCGGATAGTCGTCACCAAGTAAACCGCCTTAGGACCGATAGGTGCTTAAAGATTATTACCAACAAGAGCTAGCCAACCTCAGGGAACTGGGGGTGGAATTCTCCCGCGATAACCCGGCCTTGGCTCCAATGCTGGCGGCTAAAGGCGACGATCCCGATGTCGAGCGCTTATTGGAAGGCGTAGCCTTCCTTTCAAGTTTGATCCGCCGAAAACTCTCCGAAGGCTTCCCGGACTTCATTGAGTCGCTTTTAAAAGTGGTCTTCCCCCAGGTTTTGCTGCCGACGCCCAGCGCCACCATGATGCATTTTCGGCCTGTTGAGGGTTTTAACGAGACCATTAAACTAGCTAAAGGCTCACTAGTGGCCTCGATCCCGATCGAGGGGGCCCAGGCTAAATTTGCTACCACTACGGATTTGACCATTGTCCCGGCTGCCGTAACTAAAGTTTTAGTCAAAGATGAAAGTAACGGCGAAAAGAGCTTATCGCTTTTGATCTCTTCCAGCGCCCCTCTTTCGACCTGGCTCACCGATAGCTTATCGATTCATTTAGCCGGCGATTACCCTGAAGCTAGTGAGAGGCGAAAGATCTTACTAGATAACGTTTTAGGCCTAACGGCTTCTGTCCGAAGCCAAAGCCTTAGCTTACCCCCTGACCTTATCGGGCCCGCCGGCTTCGCCTCAACCATCAGATCCTTTAACCGCGAGCCTTTGACGGCCTTTGAGCTGACCCAAGACTACTTTATAATGCCTCAGAAATTATTGTTTCTGAAGGTTAGCGGCCTTAAGCCCTTGTGCCAGTCAACTCAAAACGCTCTGACCCTAACCTTTCGTTTAAGCGGCCTCAAAGGCCCGCTCCCGGCCATGAGGCCTGAGCACTTTTTATTAAATATCTGCCCGGCCGTTAACATCTTCCCCTACCCGGCCCACCCTCTGACCGTAGATCACCGCCACAACGAGTACTTACTTCGGCCCCAAGACTTTGAAAGCGAAAAACTCGATATCTACTTAGTAAGTAAGGTAGCCTCACTTTTGCCCAGCGGCGAAACCCTCAAATACGTCCCCTTTGAGAGCTTCGCTGAAGGGAGCGAAAACGAGCGGCTCTATTCGGTGGCTAGAAGGCCCTCGCCCATTACCGGGCTACCCGAACACTACCTCAGCGTCATCTATCCTAAAAATTCTCCCGACCCGACCAAAGAGACGCTCTCCATAAGCCTGATGTGCCACAACTTAGGCCTAACCGATTACCTCCACTCAGGCGAGATCAAAGAGCCTACCGACACCTCGCCGGCCATGTCCACCTTTGCCAACATCATCCCGCCCACCAATCATAGTCCGCCGGTCGCCACCGACGCCCAGTTGTGGTACTTACTGTCTCATTTAC
>JAITJB010000064.1 GCA_031279155.1 Deltaproteobacteria bacterium
TGGGATCTATTATTTTTTCAAAATTGTAATTTAAGCCGCCTGAGGCCCGGTCATCTAAGATGCCGGCCTTTAAGAGCTCATAGCGCGGGCTCTTGGCGATCTTAAAGTCAAAGTAAGGCGACTCAATTACTTTAAGGAGCCGGCTTAGCTCCCAATTTGAGCCCCAAAGGCTTAATAGATCGAGAAAAGCCAAGACCGGCGGCTGCTCAGATAGCGGCGCCCCTTTGACAAAATCAAAGCTTAGGCCAAAACGCCGGCTGACGTCTTCGATGGCCGGCAAATAAGCCCCTAGCGAGGGGACGGCTACGGCCAAGCGGTGGGGACTTATGCCGGAGATTATGGCCGCCTTAAGGCGCCGGCCGATCTCCTCGACCTCGTGGTAGAGCGTTGGGGCTTCTAAGATTGTAAGTTCATCTGAAAGATCCGGGGCCAGGCCTTCAATAGGCGGACCTAAAAGGTTATCGGAGGCAAACCTAAGGGCATCGGGTAACTCAGTATTGGGATTATCATCTTGTTCGATAAAGGTTATCGATAACCTATCCGGGGCGTTAGCCTCTAAATCTTTAATGAGAGCTAAGCGGTGGTAAGAAGAGCGGGTGATTTTTTCAGCTATCAGCCAAGAGGGGGCGTACAGACGCAGATCCACGTCGTAGTGGACAGCTAGAGCCTTTAAAAGCTCAGCCTCGAAGGGGGATAATCTCTGACTGTGAGCGCAAAAAATAGTCTGAATCTGATGCAAAATTTTAAAGGGCTTTATTGTTTTTTCTTTTAACGCCTTAAGTAGCTTAATGCGCCGGCTAAAAATATCGTCACGGGGGCCTAACCACTTTTCGTAGAGCCGGCCCACCCTAGACATATTCATGGCCAGATCAATGGGCTCCAGTGACTCCAACTGATCCCAAGAGACGCCGGCCAATCTTAAGCGATCTAAGCCGTCGCCTAAGCGGTCGGCCAGTTCGGCGGTAAGCTTGGGTTCCGGGATGCCCGGGAGACCTAGTGGATCCCAAAGTTCCGGGGCCAGGGCGTTTAACTCAAATTCCCTCAGCCACCTATCTATCGGGGCGTCGCCCAATTGAGAAGAGAGCTTTTCCTCGAGCCTTCCGAAGGTGATGACCTTAGGGCCGACCACGGCTTGATGGACAGAGAGAACTTCCTCAATAATCTGCCTACGGACCAAGCCGTTGGGCACGACTATGAGACAAGTTGGGTTATAAAAAGGGCGCTCAAAAAGCGATTTCCAATTCTTAACAGGTAGACTTGGCATTAACTTATAGCGGCACTTTCAGGGAGGAGGACCAAAAAAAAGGAAATTGGCGGATGATCAATAGCCGTCATGGTCAGGTGAAAACCCCGGCTGCCCAAGGGGTTTTCGACCTCTGGGCAGAGAACTAACTTCTCCGGCGGATCAAATTCCGTGGTCAGGCCGTGATCTGACCAATCAGAGCAGGTCAAGCCAATGATGATATTTAAAAACTCGCCCAAAACATTATCAACACCTTCTAGGTCATCGCCACTGAGAGAGTCCAAAACACCCATTTTTTTGGCGATGACCACGGCGATATCTTTGGCCGCGTCAAAGGTTTCAAAGGCGCAGATGAAAAAACCAGATACCTTACGGTTGGCCTGATTGTTTCCCAAAAAATCTACCCTAACCCCCACGGGATAGCGAGGGCCATCGGTTTGAAGAGCCTCGACAATCTCTAACCGGTCGGGCTCAAGGCCGCTCATGGTCTTGAAGACTCCCGCCGCATGACGACCGAGGATTTCAGCTAAACGGTGATACACTGGCCCTCCTTGCGCCCCGAATTAAATGGGGCGAGAGATATTATCACCTACCAAAGATGAATACGTCAAGTTAACTTAGAGACCCTCTTGGAAAGCCTAGCAGTAAAGAGCTCTAGCTGATCTATGAAGGCGGCTAAAGAGGCCTAGGATTTATCCTCCTTAAGATTTTTGGGCTAGTACTTTTAAGGCCTACGTAAAAACTCAGCTACTCTTTCATCGATGATGACATTTCCGGGCTCTAGTTGCGTCTTAATGTGCATGTCGTTTTTGTTGCGCGTCCGACTTAAAGCCACATAGAGCTGACCATGGGAGAAGGTGCCGCGAGAGACATCAATTACGGCCTTATCTAGGGTTTTTCCCTGGGCCTTGTGGATGGTCATGGCGTAGCCCAGCTGCAGAGGAAACTGCGTGTAGCTGCCGATGACCGTCTCGGCAATTTGGTTGGTCTTAGGATCGTACTCGTAAGTTAATTTTTCCCAAGTAACCGGCTTAACTTCGACAATTATATTGTTATTTAGTAATTTTACGGTTATTAAATCTTTTTCCAATGATTCGACCGTAGCCGAGGTTCCGTTTTGACATAAGGGCGGATAACTGCGATTAAAGAGCACCAAGGCCCCGGGCTTGAGGGTCAGCCGGACCGGGGCCGGGACATCGCGCTCTGGATCAAATTGGCCCTGGAAGCTGGCCAGATAAGTCTGGGGCTCCTCATCGATTGATTCTAATTTTTGTTTATTAATACCCTCAGCGATCTTTTTATATGGCGTTAACGTAATTGATTTATCAAATAATTCTTGATCACCAAATTTTGCAGAATTAAAATAATCTAAAGCGCCACGTAAACTAGTGTTAGTCCGAATATTATACAAGTTATTCATTAATTTTACATCATTTTGTCGATAAATAGTTGTAAATTCTACTAGTTTAAAGTTGCCCTTTTTAAAAGACACAGCATCAAAGAAGAATGGCGCAGCATAGCCGTAAATTGTCTCAAAAATTTCTCTAACATCTTTGGTTATGACCGGCGGCAATTGGGCCAGATCGCCGATTAAGATGACTTGGAGGCCGCCAAAGGGTTTTTGGCTTTTGCGGGACATTTTGGCCAGGCGATCGATGGCGTCTAAGATGTCAGGCCTGACCATAGAGACTTCATCTACGATTAAAACCTTTATCCTGACTAAGATTTCCATGGTTTTAGTAGATAAATGAAGCTGTTTGGGGTCTAGGATGTCAGAGATTGGCAGCCTAAAAAGAGAATGGATGGTCGCTCCGCCCACGTTAACGGCGGCAATGCCGGTTGGGCAGACCACGCAGTAGGCTTTAGACGTATTATCCTTAAAATACTGGATAAAAGTTGATTTACCGGTCCCGGCCTGACCTTGAATCAGATAATTACCCGACCCATGCTCGATCTCGTTAAATAAACTCTGTTGGATCTTATCTAAAGTAACCTGGCCGTTGATAGCCTGGTTAGTATGGCTAGCATGGGTAGTTTGTCTAGCTTGGCTTTTAGGGGCAGTATGGGGAGTTTGTCTAGCATGGCTAGCTTGGCTAGCATGATTAGCATTGTTAGTATGCCTAGCGGCTAGTTTACTAGC
>JAITJB010000286.1 GCA_031279155.1 Deltaproteobacteria bacterium
CATCTGAGATGGCGTAAACCTTTTACCGGTCTCTAACCCTGAGGCAATGGTCGGCCCGGCGGTTAAGCCCATGGTCCGCCGCTTAGGTAGAGTTACTTCGCTTACAGCATTTTGGCTTACAGCATTTTGGCTTGCAGCATTTTGGTTTGTTGCATTTTGGCTTGTAGTATCTTGGCTTATATTATTTTGGCTTATATTATTTTGGCTTGCAGCATTTTGGTTTTCGGCCTCGCTTGAGGCCAATTTAAGGCCGTTACTTTTAACAGCTTCGGCTAATTGCGGCCTATTAGCTTCATTAAGCTCAGCGGCCAGCTTGTCTCTAGCGTTAGACTCTTTGAGTTTGGCCAATTGCCTTTGCGTCTGCTGGCTAACAGGACCTTGGAGGACCTTTTCTAAAATGTTGTTTTGGGAACGACTGGCCGCCATGGCCGCCTCAAAGTCGGCCTGGTTTTTACCCATGACCGGCGGCACGGAAATATTCATAGATGAGCCATTTCGGCTGGCCCTAAGGTTAGCTTTGGAAGCTGCAGTATTTATTCTTGGAGCGGTCAGATTGCCGACCGCAAATTTTGCTTTATCAAACATTCCAAATTCCTTTTCGGCTCGAAAAAACTAGGGCCGAAAAAATAGAACCGAAATCAACCGAAATCTAGAGCCAGTAAGATGAAGCCCCAAGGCGCGCCCCAAAATAACAAGAGAGCAAGAGAACAAGATAGCTCGAGAGCCTCGGGGGAAAAGCCTTCCGGCCTTCCGGCATACTTGATCGATGCAAATATAGTGCCATTTTTTTGGGGGACCACCATTTGTCGAGCTTCCAACTGCGATCTTGACGGCTTACTAGCAATCCGAAAAAAATTGTTCTAAAATAACTCGATCTGCTTGCCAATGGTCACCTTAGGCCCTGGTTGTCGGCAAAATGGCCCGCGTTTCGGCGGGGGCCAATTCAATATTTTATTCCCCGGAGTTTTCATGACCAAAGAACTTACCGACGTGGTCGAGCTTTTTCGCCGCCGGACAAGATCGCCTTTAAGACCGCGCTCAAGCGATCTTATTCAGGCCGTCTTTCCAACCTTCCGGCGCGTTACCCCTTACGATGGCGCCTTAATCTTAGGTGAGACCGACCAGTGGGACCGCAACCTTTTTATAATCGCCCAGCAAAAACCCAAACCTGAAAACTTAAGAACCAAGGAAGACTTAGCTAAGCTCAATCACGGCATGCTGACGGCTGAGGATCATTCCTATATTGTAAGATTTCTCAAAAGGGCTGTCCAAAGGTCCAACCAGGGCGACCCGGTCTCGGTTATCACCCTCATTGATACCTACGGAGCTGACATCTCGATGGAGTCGGCCAGGCACTTTCAGGCCTTCTTCATAGCCTTACTAATCCGCGATTTTCTGACCTTACCTCTGCCCACGGTCTCAGTTATCATCGGCGAGGGCGGTAGCGGCGGGGCTCTGGCCATCCAAATGACCGACCGCCGGGCCCAATTTGATGACGCCCTTTACGCTACGGCCCCGCCTGAAAGTTTAGCGGCCATCATTTTCCGAGACGCCTCTAAGGTGCGTGAAGCTCTCTTAATTTCTAAGCCCACAGCGGTAGAGCTCAAAGAATTAGGTATTATCGATCAAGTTTTACCGGCGCCTAAAAAAGTCACCGACGTTGACGGCTACGCTAAGCCCTTAGCTAATTTTCTGGAAAAAGCCGTCAGGGATTTGGGCAAAAGGAGTATTAAAACCCTCTTAAGAGTCCGCCGCAGCCGGGCCAGAAGTTTTGGCGTTTACATTAACGACGCCAGAAAAAAGGTCAGCCGCTGGGCTTCATTGTTTAGGCTGACCCCGCTTAGGCGCAAACCCGTGCCCACGCCGGATCTAAAGACCTTCAGCTTAACTGACAAGGACATTCAGCCAGGGGTTGAGTGGGGCGAATTGATCGATCCAGTGACCACTCCCAATCTCCATCTAAAATGCGGCGATATGAGCCTTAAATCCGGCGGTAACGAGGAGCGGGGCTGCGGGCGGATCATTCCGTTATCTGAGTTTATGGCCCACCATTACGTTTGCCCAAATTGCGGCACCAGCCGCATCATGGGGGCCATGGGTTGGATCAACTGCTTAGCCGACGCCGATAGCTTCCAAGAGCTCAACCGCGATCTTACGGCCCACAACCTGCTTCATCCATCATTAATGACTCAGGAGTATATAGATTTTCTGGCCAAGCAAGATCAGCGCACGCCCTTCCACGAGGCTCTGGTCACCGGCGAGGGCTCTATCTACGGTCACCCTGTGGCCCTAGCTATCTGCGAGTTTTACTTTGCCGGCGGCTCCATGGGCGTGGTCTTTGGGGAGAAGTTCTTTAGGCTCTCAGAATACGCCCTCAACAAAAGGCTCCCCATGGTTAGCCTGTGCTGCTCTGGCGGGGCCCGAGTCCTGGAGGGCACCCCGGCCCTGATGCAGATGGTTAAAACCGTCAACTGCATCACTCGTCTTAAGCGCGACGGCCTACCTTTTATCTCTATTTTAGGCGATCCCTCCACTGGCGGGGCCATCGCCAGCTACGCCGCCTTAGGCGACGTCATCTTAGCCGAACCCAACGCCCTGGTCATCTTCACTGGACCTAGGGTCATGGAAGCCAGAGGATTTCCGGTTCATGAAGACGACGTCAGGGCTTCGGCATTGTGCCGTAATTCCAGAAAAATATACGATAATTTGGAATATTTTTCCGATATTCGCGGTATTCACGAGATCGCTGAACGGCGAGATCTCAAGCACACTATCTTTAAATATCTAGAATATTACTATGATTCACAACCTATGACTAATCGTTATTGGAAAACCAATTAAATACCAGCATAATTTATGGAAAAAAGAATAACAGATCCCGAAGCCTCCAGGGACGAAATTGACCTCGAAACCACTTTAAGGCCCTGCTCGCTTAAGGAGTTCTTAGGGCAAGACGCGCTTAAAGAAAAACTTTCGATCTTCATTGACGCCGCCAAAAATCGCGGGGAAAGTCTTGACCACACCCTCATCCACGGGCACCCGGGCTTAGGCAAAACGACCTTGGCCCTGATTTTAAGCCATGAGATGAAAGCCGGCTTTAAAACCACCTCTGGCCCTGTCATCGAGCGGCCTGGCGATCTGGCCGCCCTCCTAAGTAACTTAAACAGCGGCGACGTCCTTTTTATCGACGAAATCCATCGCCTGACCCCCCAGGTCGAAGAGATCCTCTACCCGGCCATGGAGGATTTTAAACTCGATCTCTTGATCGGCCAAGGCCCAGGCGCCCGTTCCATTAGGCTAGATTTGCCGCGCTTCACCTTGGTGGGCGCTACCACCAGAGCCGGCTTGTTGACCCCGCCTCTAAGAGATCGCTTCGGCATCCAGCTAAGGCTTGATTACTACAAGCCCTCTGAACTGGCCCTAATTGTCAAAAGGGCGGCTAACCTACTTAAGGCTCAGATTGACGAAGAAGGCGCTTTGGAGATAGCTAAGCGCAGCCGAGGGACGCCCAGAGTGGCTGGGCGTTTACTTAGGCGGGTGCGAGATTTTGCTGAGGTTAGGGCTAATGGTTTAATTGATAGGGCGACAGCTGATGGCGGCTTAAGGCTCCTAGACATCGATGCTTTCGGTCTAGACTCCCTTGACAAAAGACTTTTAGAGATCATCTGCCTTAGATACTCAGGCGGCCCGGTAGGCTTAGAAACAATGGCCACGGCAGCCGGCGAGGAGGCTGAGACCATCTTGGAAGTCTATGAGCCCTACCTGATCCAGGAAGGTTTTATTCATCGCAGTCCCCGAGGGCGCCTGGCCACTGAAAAAGCCTTTGAGCACTTAGGCGTCCCTAATCTCAAGAAGATTTCTGAACAATAAGCTTTTGACCCCAAAATTTTTAAGATCGTATTTTTAAGATCCGGCCTTTAAGAGCCTACTTTTAAGATCCGGCCGATAAAACTTTAGCCCCTGTTTTGGCCTCAGTTGAGTCGGCCCGGCCCCCTTGTTTGACATCTAAGGCGCCCCCGGAATTAACCAAAGTCGATACCGCACGTCCCCTAGAGTATACTATGGCCACGCCGCCGGGGTTAACTACGGCGTTATTTATTTCTCCGCCGCCATCAACTACGAGGGCCCCGCCGGAATTTATTACCGCACTAGTAGCCTTTCCTCCTGAGAGCACCCTTAAGATAGCGCCAGAATTTATAACGAACGATTTGGCCGAGCCCCCTGATTGAACGTCCTGACTAGCGTTAACATTTAAGACAAATTTTTCGGCTACTCCTTTGGCCAGTGAAAACTCTCCCAAGTCGTTAGTTCCGTTAACTACCCTAGAATCGCTACCGGCTATGTTGGTAATGAGACTGGCGCCCTTTTGTAATTTTACGTTTTCAGCCGCGCCCCCGGCTTCGATTATAATGCTCCCGCCAGAGGCCACTTGGGCGGCTAGGCCCCTGCCGCCCGCTGAGATCAATTGACTGCCGCCAGAATTGACTATAGCCGATATAGCCACGCCGCCTGAGGAGACGTGCTGCTCGCCTCGGCGGTTGATGATGGCCGAAGTGGTCTTACCGCCTGATCCGACAATCTGACTTCCTAAGGCGTTAATGACCGTTAAATCTACCTGGCCGCCATTTGAGACGACGTGCTGGCCTTTTCGGTTAACTATTGTTCCATTAGTTTGGCCGCCCGCTCTAACGATTTGACGTCCGCCGGCATTGATTAAGGTCTTACTAGCCATTCCAGCCGATTCAACTATCTGGTCTCTATCGATGATGAAGTTAGTGGCCACCCCATTGGACATGGTAAACTGGCCAAATTCGTGAGTCCCTTCGATAACGGTCGAAGAATCGCCTCTAACATAATATGGTAAGATTGAGGCGCCCTTTTGTTGGTTTATACCATAGGCTGAGGCGCCATAATTAATATACATTACGCCGCCGCTAGCCAACTTGGCGCCGTAAGACTTACCGCCAGAATAAACTGTTTGATACCCTCCAGAACTGACTAATGTCAAATCAGCCACGCCTCCACTCGATATACGCTGAGCCCCCGAAAAAATAACCGTTTGATTCGCTTCGCCGCCCGATAATACTCTCTGCTCCCCTCCCTTGACTATGGTGTTTTTGGCCAAACCAGCGGAATAAACGTTTTGGTTGCCGCCTGAGCTTACGACCGCAGAATCCGATACTCCTCCCGATGATATAGACTCAGTTCCTCCCAATAAGACGGTGTGCTTGGCTTGAGCGCCAGATGACGTAAGGATTTGCTCACCGCCGCTTAAGACAATGGTAGAGTTGGCTAAACCAGAGAAAGAAACTCTTTGGATACCTTCATTGTAGACGACGAAATTATCGGCCTGACGGTTAGAGAGCGAAAATTGGCCAAACTCGTTTGTCCCTGAGACGACTGTATCATCATCTAAGAGAACTTCAACTTCAAATTTAACGTGACCACCCTTTTGTTGGTTGACGGCCAAGGCCGCCCCCCCCGGCGAAATGAACAAAACCCCTCCGGGATTGACGATAGTATTACTAGCTAAACCGCTATATTTTACTAATTGAGAGCCACCGGAATTGACGATAGTATTACTAGCTAAACCGCTATATTTTACTAATTGATAGCCACCGGAATTGACGATAGTATTACTAGCTAAACCGCCAGAATCTACTAATTGATCGCCACTGGAATTAATCACGGTCGATATGGCTTCCCCGGCTCCGGAGACGATTTGACTCCCACTGAAATCTAAGGTTGTCGATATGGCCCTACCACTAGAGAATATTTCTTGTCTCCCGCCAGAATAGATAAAAGTCGAAATGGCCGTACCGCCAGAGGATAAAGATAGGAACCCATATGAATTAATAATAAAATTACTGGCCACCCCATCAGACAAAGAAAAGGCGCCGGATTCATGGGTTCCATTGACTACGCCTGGCCAGCTATCTTCAGCCATAATTTTGATAACGCCGCCTTTATGCTGGCTAATTTCCATAGCTGAACCGCCGAAAATCTCCAAAATACCACCTGAGTTAATAGCGGTGCTGTAGGCCGTGCCGCCTGAGTAAATTATTTGTTCTCCGCCTAGTTCTAATAAAGTTTGTATGGCCGTGCCGCCTGAGTCAATTATTTGCTTTCCGCCGGAATTGACGCTCGTAGATTTAGCTGTACCGCCAGATTTGATATAATGGAGCCCACCGGAATTAACTACTATGCCCACTGTCCGACCGCCACTACTGACAATCATACTCATAAACTCATGTGGCTTATCACTTACCAAAACCAAACCGGTTGAGGTTTGCCCGCCTTCGACAACTATTTTAGCCAAAGCTAGCGGCGCGGCTATCCCGGTTTCAAGTACGCAGGCAAGCGATACTATGGCCAATAGTTTTTTGCCCCCGCCTAAGACTCCAGCCTTTCGCTTAAGTTTATCCTCAAAGATAGCAATTGATCCACCGCTAACTAAATCAAGGGCCAATAGATCTCGAGAATTATATAACTGATCGTTTTTTGGTCCCTTAGAATTTGTGGTCATCTACCCTCTCCTTTTGGTTTTATCAAAGACCATCTTTTACCTTAGCGCCTGATTTAGCCTCAGTTGAGTCGGCCCGACCCCCTTGTTTGACATCTAAGGCGCCCCCGGAATTAACCAAAGTCGATACCGCACGTCCCCTAGAGTATACTATGGCCAACCCCCCTAAGTTAACTACGGCGTTATTTATTTCCCCGCCGGCATCGACTAAGAGAGCCCCGCCGGAATTGATAACGGTATTAAACGCCTTTCCGCCGTCAGTCACCCTTAAGACGGCGCCAGAATTTATAACGAACGATTTGGCCGCGCCCCCTGATTGAACGTCCTGACTAGTATTACCGTTTAAGACAAATTTGTAGGCTACTCCATCTGAGAGTGAAAACTCTCCCAATTCATTTGTTCCATTAACTACCGTTGAATCGCTACCAGCGATGTGGGCACTCAAACTCGCTCCCTTTTGTAATCTTAAGCCTCCAGCCGCTCCCCCGCTATCGATAATGACGCTTCCGCCAGAGGCGACGTCTGTGCGCTGAGCCGTGCCGCCGCTTAAAACTAACTGGCTGCCGCCAGAATTGACGGTTATGTCGCGCGCCCTGCCGGCGCTGGAAACCACTTGACTGCCGCCGGAATTGACTATAGCCGATATGGCCGTACTTTCATCAGAGACGTGCTGCTCGCCGTTACGGTTAATGACGGCGTTATTAGCCTCGCCGCCTGATTGGACAATCTGACTGCCCATAGCGTTAACGATCGTAAAATGGGCTTTCCCATCAAACGATACAATTTGACGACCAAGGCGGTTGACAACGGTCGAGTTGGCTGCGCCGCCAGAAACGACCATTTGATTGCCGCCATTAATGATCGTAGAATTGGCTGTACAGGTCTCTCCGACTGAGTTCCAGCCTCTAGTGTAAATGATAAAATTATTCATTTGGCCATCAGATAAAAAAAACTCGCCGGCTTCATTTAACCCGAAAACAACCGGCTCTCTGCGGTTGCAGCTTAAGTTTAAGTTGATGTTTCCTCCTTTTTGCTGTATAATATTTTGGGCTCTGCCCCAGCTTTTTACCTCAAGAGTACCGCCAGAAGCCAGAAAAGTGTATTTAGCTGTCCCCCCGTCGACAATTTGGCTACCGCCAGACTTTACTAGTGTCTCCTCGGCGAATCCAGAACTCTCAATATATTGCTCTCCATTATTAATTATATATGTAGACACAGCATAGCCTTCCTGGACACTTTGACGCCCACTAGAATTAATAATAGTATTTTTAGCTCTTCCACGGTTTTGTAAACTCATATATCCATCATTGAGGACGAAGTTTAAGGCAAAACAATTAGAAAGATAAAACTCGCCTATTTCATTTGTCCCGGTAGCAAACTCACTTCCTCCGCAGCTAACTATCACACTAATAGCTCCTCCTGGCAGCTGATTAATCTTGGTGGCCGAGCCATTGTAGGAAACGTTTAACTTTCCCCCGGAACTTATGATAGTGTCTTCGACCAAGCCGCTAGAACTGACAACTTGACTGCCGCCAGATTTGACAGTAGTTGACTTGGCTAGCGCGTGGTCAACTACTTCGCTGCCCCCCGAGTTGACGGTGGTAGAGATAGTTAGCCCTCCTTGAGTTACATTTAAAATATTATCTCCTTGTGCTCCTCCCACCACCAAACCCACCGAGCTTTGCCCTGATTTTACATTTATATCGGCTAGGGCTAAGGGCGCGGCAGCCAAAGATTCCAATACGCAGGCCAGAGAGACTACGGCCAATAGTTTTTTACCCCCGTCAATTAAGCCAGCCTTTCGCTTATGTCTATCTTCCAAGAGGGCCAGCGAGCCGCCGCTAAAAAAGTCGCCGCCTGAAGCGGAGGTAGTCTTTAGGCTATCTTGGGCCGATTTAATCAAATCTCTAATCACCAGACTATCTCTGGCTCCACTAGATTTTGAGGTCATCGAAAAGCTCCTCTAAGTTCGTAGCTTGTTTTTCAATCGAAAACGACACAGAAATTTTATATCATCTGCTTTCATTAATAATAACCTAAAACCTGACCTAGGAGATAGAATAATTTTCTAAGGGAGGGTACTCAGAGCTTACATAAAAAGAGCCTGGGCTAAAAAGCCGCAGGCTCGCATAGGTTTAATAATGGGGTTACTAAAATTTTTTTTCTAGCCCCTCCACCACAAGTTCTAAAAGCCCCGGCCTTTCGGGCCGGGGTAATATTTACAATCAGAAATTTTGCTTTAAAATATTTTTGGCCTTCTCATCGCCGATATCGGTGACAAAGCGTAAGCCGGTTTCCCTTTCGGTTTCGCGATTGCAAGCGGCGATATCGTCTCGGTCAATGGCCCCAATAGTAAACTTTCTGGCCCCGGCCATGAGCTGCTGAAGTCCAGCTGAAAGCTTATCGAGCATGCCCCACATGGCCACGGCCCCGAAGGGGATTTCTTTCATAGCCTCAGGGCCAATTTTCTTTTGAACGTCGTACCAACCGGCAAAAATCTCCTCAGCCGTAGTCCCGTGATCGGTTACGCTCTTAGGTAATGTATCCCAGTTGCCGTTAACCTTAGCCCGGTTAGCAGGCTTTAAGACGCCCTCGATGTTGGAGCCCAAGAAACCAGGGATCATCATGCCTCTACCCATGCAGATGAGTTTGACAAACGGAGACCCTAAGGCCAGACCCTTGAAGATAGCGCTGGAACGAGCAAATCCGCTGGCAAAGGACATATCGACGACCTTTTGACCGCTGGCCGCTAAGATTGAGGCGTACTCGTAGGCTTTAGAGTGAAGGAGGATGGGCGGGACGCCCCAATGTTCCATCATATCCCAGGGGCTCATGCCGGTTCCGCCGCCGGCGCCGTCGATGGTCAGAAGATCGAGCCCGGCTTCGCTAGAAAGCCTAATGGCCATGGCCAAGGCTTCCATGCCGTAGGCGCCAGTTTTAAGCGAAATGCGCTCAAAACCTAAACCCCGGAGATATTTGACCTGCTTAAGGAAGTCTTCCCTGACCTCTTCCCAGGAGCCCAAGTTTGTGTAGCCTAGGCGGCTATGGCGGGCAAATCCGGTAATCGAACGGTTTTTATAGGCCTCGCGGACTTCCTCTTTGGTGCAATCGGGATCGACTAGATAGCCGCGAGCCTTTAAAAAGTCGGCGTAATCTATATCTTTAACCTGGATCTCGCCGCCGATATCCTTAGCCCCTTGGCCCCATTTTAGCTCGATCATTATCTTGTCGCGGTACTTATTAGCTAGATATTCAGCCACGCCGTTACGCGTGTCCTCAACGTTTAGCTGGACAATGGCTACGCCGTAGCCGTCGTAGTAACGCAGATAAGATTCCAAGCGGCGGTCCATCTCCGGACTTACGGTGATGCGACCATCTTTAAACTCCGACTTGCGGTCAACTCCGACCACGTTTTCGCCGATAACGATAGGTACGCCGCAGATGGCGCAACCGGCGGCCATGGCGTCCCAATACTTGGCTGCGATAAAGGTCGAGCCCAACGCCCCGGCCATAAAGGGCGTCCGGCAGATGGTCTTTTTGGTGTTGCCAAAGCTCGTCTCTACGTTTACCTCAGTAAATAAGGCGTCGCCCTTGGCTGCCGAAGGCGGGGCCTGGTGGGCCCCGTAGCAGTAACCCATGATCCTTAAGCTGTTATAAGATACGCCTTCGGGGGCGATATTGATGGCCCCGGCAATGGTGGCCCCAAAATCACGCGGATATAAAAGCTCCCGGCCCTTCAAGCAGGAGGTCCAGACCTCACAGCGTCCTGCACAGTCTGATTGGCAGAGAGTACACAGACCGGATTCCGCCGGATTTCCGCGGTTGGTGATACCTAAGGCATCGTTAGATTTGAGAAAACTGGTCACTTTCTAAGCTCCTAAATAAATAACCCGGTATTTAACGGGAATACTTGGCCGGTAAAGGCCGGCCCATTTTAAACTACATTAAGTCCTAATTGGACTTAAGGTTTGGGGTGATAGTTGTCCGTCTCAGAGGTTAGTAGCCAAAGGAATAACATTTTCCGCAGCCCCTCCGATAAAAGGTATAATGTCTGGGTTGTGCGGCTTATTGATAGCCGCACATATTTTCCGACCGAAAAAATGACTGGGCTTTTAACGGCTGGAGGACCCGATGTCTATTTTTCAGGGATTTGTAAAGGTAACATAATTTTCTGACGATAGCAAATTTTTTTTTTGGTATTTTCACATGTTGTCAGATCTCATTATGGAGTTAAAATGTTTTTAGGCTGCCACTTATCGACCTCAAAAGGCTTTCTAGCCATGGGCCAACAG